>DASYMY010000278.1:0-5686 GCA_036008825.1 Glaciihabitans sp. | reverse complement strand
CCGGCACAAAATCGGTGTGCTGCTCCCACACCAGTAGGGTGCGGTCGGCACCTAGAACGTACTGTTGCCACCAGATTTGTCGGAGGTACGAGCGGGGGATGGTGCGCCAGGCGTTCGCGGTTGTTTTGATCTCCGACAGCACCACGGCATCACCGGTGATGGACACACCATCCGGTGTCGCCATGTGGAGCGGCTCACCCAGGGCATGAAAGAGGGTGGTGCTGGGCGCAATCCCATGCTGCTGGTGCACCCAACGCGCAATTTCGGGTTCACGGGCGCGACCATGGTCGGTGTAAGCATTGCCGTAGAACCCGGTACCGTGCAGCTTGTCGAAAGCGACCGCCTGCACAGCTTTCTCGCTGGAGAGCCGAGCGACATCGGTGGCGGTCACTCCGCGGCTGCGGGCCCGCAGCCAGGCCACTCGGTTTTCGGAATCCGCCACGATGCGCGAGCGGTGGTCGGGCAGCGGCTCATCCCAGAGGGAAAGCATCGGCTGCACAAAAGTCACCTCCCTATTGTCCTCCTTTCCGGGCCTGGCAGGAGGGATCACGTCGCGCCATCCCCCATTTAGGGGGTTGTCCTCCTATTGACCGACATTTCTTGTACCCGATAGTGTCGGCGTTAAGGCGGACAGGACGAGGTGTCTTCTCCCGCTATCAGGTGGCATGACCCGAACAGACTGCCACGAAGGAGAATGATGTCTCTGCAGCAGCGTGCGGTCTTTGCCGTCCTCGTAGGAGTTTTGTCGGCCACGTTCAGCGTGGGGTTTGTTGCGCCAGCAATCGCAGCGCCCGCACTGCCGGTGCCCGTGATGGCTGAATTTGGGACTGTCAGCGAGGATGCCCCAGTGGGTGGATCCGAGAAGGGCGCCACCATGGTGGAGTCTCCCGTAGTTGACGTCGCGGGCGTCGAGGATGCGCACACACTGACCCCGATTATTTTGGTGGCGGGCCTCGGGGTAATGTTCGCGGCAATCCTTATGGTTGTGCGTTCGGGTAGTTCGAAAGACCCCGAGCCGGAACAGATCTCACCGCTCACAGACAGATCATAGGAATCTCCCAATAATGGGAGCATGACCACTTCCTCCTCCGGCTCACACCATTCCTCCGCCGCGGTGCAACCGCAGATGCGGAGAGCGGATGGCAGCCCCATTCGGGCCGTAGTAGTAGACGACGAAGACGCACTCACTGATCTGCTCTCGATGGCCCTGCGCTACGAGGGTTGGGACGTTCGTTTGGCCTCAGACGGCCAGAAGGCGCTCAGCGTTATTCGGGAGTTCCGGCCCGACGTCATCATCCTCGACATTATGTTGCCCGACATTGATGGCTTGCAGGTTCTGTCGCGGTTGCGTGCGGACGGCAACCAAACCCCCATTCTTTTCCTCACCGCGAAGGATTCCCTTGACGACCGCATCGCGGGCCTCACAGTGGGCGGAGACGACTATGTCACCAAACCATTCAGCTTGGAGGAGCTGGTCGCACGGTTGCGCGCACTGATTCGCCGATCAGGGCTCACCACCGAAGACACCTCGGACTCCTACCTCATCGTTGGCGACCTCGAACTCGACGAAGACAGCTACGAGGTCCGCAGGGCCGGCGAGCTTATCGAATTGACGGCCACCGAGTTTGAGCTGCTGCGCTACCTCATGCGCAACCCTCGCCGTGTGCTCAGCAAGATTCAGATCCTCGACCGCGTCTGGAGCTACGACTTCGGCGGAAAGTCGAGCGTTGTCGAGATCTACATTTCCTACCTTCGCAAGAAAATCGATTCAGGACGCCCAGCCATGATCCACACCGTCCGCGGTGTTGGCTACGTTCTGAAGCCCGCACGATGACCAACACAGTGAAGCGGATGTCCAGGCGCCCATGGACCCTCCGCCGGCGCCTGGTCATTGGCATCGTTGCTCTGGTTGCCATCATCGGCTTCGGTATCGGCGCTGCCAGTGTCTATGGACTCAATCGATACTTGGAGCAGGATGTCGATGAACAACTGACATCCGCCCTATCGCGAACTCTGGATCGTGCCCCTGCGGGCTGGGATGACGGTCAACCGTCCTCGTCCGAGTTTGTTCTCGCCCCAGGATCGCCCGTTGGAACCGTCGCTGCTGCGGTTGTTGATGGCGCCGTCGCCGACTCCCTGGTGCTGTTAGTCAACGGGGAACGGCGTATGACCGAAGCCGAAGTGGCGCCCCTGCTCAGCGCGGCGGGAACCCGCGAACCCCAAACCGTAAGCCTCGGCGGCAACCTTGGCGACTACCGGGTTTTGTCCGTGTCAACGCGCAGTGGCGCCGAATTTGTGGTGGGTTTTCCGCTGTCAACGACCCAATCAATTGTCAGCCAGTTCCGCAACGTTATTGTGCTGATATCCGCCCTGGGAGTGCTGATCGCCGCACTCGCCAGTGCCTTTCTTGTTACCCTCGCGCTCAAACCGCTGCGCCGAGTCGCTGCAACAGCAACCCAGGTGGCCTCCCTGCCTCTCGACCGCGGTGAAGTCTCGCTCGCGGTTCGTGTGCCAGAACAAGACACTGACGCCCGCACCGAGGTCGGCCAGGTTGGAGCGGCGTTCAACAGCATGCTCGGTCACGTTGACGAAGCCCTCCGCGCTCGCCAAGCCAGTGAGAACAAGGTGCGTCAATTTGTTGCGGATGCCAGTCACGAACTGCGCACGCCGCTAGCGTCCATCCGCGGGTATGCCGAACTCACCCGGCGTGGTGGCCACAACCTCCCGCCGGACGTGACCCACTCAATGGGCCGGGTGGAATCCGAAGCCGTGCGGATGACCAGCCTGGTTGAAGACCTTCTCCTCCTCGCGCGACTCGACGAAGGCCGCGAGCTGGAAAAACGTCCCGTTGACCTCACCGCGCTGTTGGTGAACTGCATCAGTGATGCCTACGCGGCAGGGCCCGAACACGATTGGGACCTCGACGCCCCCGACGAGCCGGTCGTGGTTCCCGGTGATGAGCAGCGCATCCACCAGGTCATCGCTAATCTCCTCACCAACGCTCGAGTTCACACCCCGGAAGGCACCGCGGTTGATGTTGCACTGAGTAGAACCGCTGAAGGCTCCGCCGTGATCACCGTCACCGACAACGGTCCTGGTATCCCTGAAGCGCAGCAAGCGTCGCTGTTTGAGCGCTTTGCGCGCGGCGATTCCTCTCGCTCCCGAATCGCCGGCAGTACCGGGCTTGGGCTATCTATTGTGCAGGCTGTCACGGTCGCGCACGGCGGAACGGTCGCGGTCAGCAGCGAGCCCGGCCGCACCCAATTTCGCATTGAGCTTCCGGGCGCCGCCATCGCGCCCAGCTCAGACCCCTCAACCAGCGCGCCCAGGTCTGCGAATGGTCAGGGGTCACTGGCAGACTGAGCGCAAACGTAAAGGAGCGTCATGAGAATTGCAGTAACCGGCGGCAACGGAAAGTTGGGGTCCGCCGTTGTGGCCCACCTCACCGAGGCTGGCCACGCCGTGATCACCCTCGATACCGTGGGGGAGAGGGGCGATAACTTCACCCGGATCGACCTGAGCGATTACGGTCAGACCGTCGATGCATTCTCGTCCATCAATGATCGCCACGACGGTCTCGACGCCATTGTGCACCTGGCAGCGATCCCCGCCGGCGGTATCGCTCCCGACTCCGCGACTTTCCACAACAACATCGCGGTGACGTTTAACGTGTTTCAGGCTGCCCGCCGTGCAGGAATCAAGAACGTGGTTTATGCCTCAAGCGAGACCCTGCTGGGAATCCCGTTCGAGACCCCACCGCCCTACTTCCCTGTCGACGAGGAGTACCCGTCCCGCCCTGAATCGATGTACTCCGTCGTGAAGCACCTCGAAGAAGAGCTCGCAGCCAAGCTTGTGCGCTGGGATCCAGAACTGAGCATCACAGCTCTGCGCTTCTCCAACGTACTGAACGAGCAGGACTACAGCCGAGTGCCCTCCTACCAGGCCGACGCTAACTCCCGCCGGTGGAACCTCTGGGGCTACATCGACACCCGAGACGGTGCACAAGCCGTCGAGCGTGCGCTGAACAACCCCCGCCCCGGATTCGACACCTTCATCATCGCCGCAGCAGACACCCTGATGGAGCGCGACAGCGCCAATCTCGCCGCCGAAGTCTTCCCCGACGTGCCATTCACCCGCGAGGTTGCTGGCAGAGACACCCTGCTCTCGATCGACAAAGCGCGCCGAATTCTGGGATACAGCCCACAGCATTCGTGGCGCGACGCGTAAACCGCACCCATCCCACCCTCTCAAACACCCATTACAGATACGGCGAGCGGATGCCCCGGTGCTCGAGTTGCACAAGTGCCGGGTCATCCCCTATCCTTACAGGAGCCAAAGACCGCTGGTCTCTGTCATGCCTTCACCGGTGAGACAGACGAAGGTGTCTTGGATTCAAACAATCGTCCTGATTATGAATCCAGGGACCGACCCGCGTAGGTGTGTGAAGAAGTTTTCCACTCGTTCGAAAGAACGTGCAGATTTCAGCTCCGTGCGCTTGCGCCGGAGCTTTTTTTATTGCCCAAACGAGACGTGTAATACGCATCTGCGGGGAACCGGCGGTACCGGCTAAAGATCACCAACTATTTAGGAGTGCCATGGCGAACAAGGAAGCGTCGGTTGCCGAGCTTACGGACAAGTTCCGTACCTCGAATGCTGTAATGCTAACCGAGTACCGCGGACTCACCGTTGCCCAGCTCAAGCAGCTGCGGCAGTCGATCAGTGAGCACGCAACGTACGCCGTGGTGAAGAACACGCTCACCAAGATTGCGGCCAACGAGGCAGGAATTAGTTCGTTTGACGACGAACTCACCGGCCCGTCCGCAATTGCTTTTGTTCATGGCGACACTGTCGTTGTGGCCAAGGCTCTGCGTGACTTCGCCAAGGCTAACCCTCTGCTGGTCGTCAAGAGCGGTTACTTTGACGGTAACCCGCTTTCGGCCGAAGAGGTCACCAAGCTCGCCGACCTCGAAAGCCGGGAGGTGCTGCTGGGCAAGCTTGCCGGCGCATTCAAGGCTTCGCTGTTCGGTGCGGCGTACCTGTTCAACGCCCCGCTGTCCAAGGCCGTTCGTACGGTCGAGGCGCTGCGCGAGAAGCAGGAATCTGCGTCCTAACCTAGGGCGTTTTACAGGACTCTCGGGAGCGCATCAGTTGCGGATTCTGAGTTAAGCAATAAGAAGGAGAACATCATGGCAAAGCTTTCAAATGACGAGCTCATCGAAGCATTCAAGGAGCTCACGCTCATCGAGCTCAGCGACTTCGTAAAGAAGTTCGAAGAGGTCTTCGAGGTCACCGCTGCTGCCCCCGTCGCGGTTGCCGCTGCCGGTGGCGCTGCTGCCGCCGCTGAAGAGGTCGAAGAGAAGACCTCGTTCGACGTCTTCCTCGAGTCGGTTGGCGACAAGAAGATTCAGGTCATCAAGGAGGTTCGCGCCCTTACCGGTCTCGGACTCGGCGAGGCCAAGGCTGTTGTCGACGGCGCCCCCGGCGTTGTCCTCGAGGGTGCAAGCAAGGAAGCTGCCGACAAGGCAAAGGCTCAGCTCGAAGAAGCTGGCGCAACCGTAACCCTCAAGTAATTGACGCCCCACCAGGGGCTCAGTTCGCGAGTGTAACTGACGCAGGGCGTCGTTCCCATTAGGGGACGGCGCCCTCGTTGTCGTTAACGCCTCAGTTATCGTGGGAGCGCGACCAT
>DASYMY010000277.1:0-2176 GCA_036008825.1 Glaciihabitans sp. | reverse complement strand
TCACATCACTGCAGCACCGGATCGACGCCCTACTGAAAGGGCTTTTCGACCTGATCGACCAGGAGATTCACATCCCAGTCGTGACACCATTCTACGAAAACGTCGTCATGAAGGGTACCGACGAGAAACTCACACTACTGGGCCTGACGACCCTCATCGGAGCCATGGTGGGTACGTTCACCTACAAGCTCGAGGCAGGCGTCGACAAGCCGTTGTTTACCAAGCAGGAAGCCGACGAGTTCTGCGCCATTCCGGCCGACCAATACACCTGGCTCGTCAATCCCTTCCGTAGCCACGGACAGGTTTCGGCGACACCCCCCATCCTTGGCCCTCGCTACTCCATGCTTATTGCCGCCCTCGCCGCCGGGGGGACATTCTTCGCCGGCATAGCAGGTACCGCCAGCGATGTGGAATACATTTGCGACCCCATTATATTGAATGCGCAGCCGGAATGGCAGAAGAAAGTTGCCGAGCAGTTACGATATAAGGGTAACAGCAATATCATATGGCTACGGTCGGTGGGGGCATGTCTCACAGCGGGACAAGTGATATTGTTGGCGTCAGAGGTCCTTGCCGTTATCGACGCATTCAAACATGGAGACACCCCAGACGAGAAAGTGTATGAGCTAGCAAATATCGCGATGTCGGTCGTCACCACCATCAGCTCCACTGTCGCCACATACTATAATAAGTGGGCGGAAGGCGGTGACCTCATCACCGCTATCGTCTCGGGTGGGGTCAGCGTCATTCTCGGCATCGCAATCTGGGCCGAAAGTAGCGAGCCGAGAGCGTACCCAACAGTATGTGGCGGGGTCAACGCCCTCGTCTCCGGCGCCGGCAGCCTGCTTCAGGCCACCAAGTACGGCATCGCACAAAATCCCCCTATCAAGCCGGAATACCTGGCAATATTGAGCGCGGTTCTGCTGGGCGTCGGAGACGGCGTAGGGTACGGCGGCGCACTAGCGACCGAGATCGCACTAGTGGCCTACTACGGCAACCACAACCAGGTGGAGAAACACCCGGGCCACTCCGGGCCGGCCGTTTTTAATCCGTAGGTTGCGGGTTCGAGTCCCACACGACCCACCACGCACAAGGCGCTGACCAGCTACTTTACGTTCGATGGGACAGTTTTTGGCTTAGACCAGCTGGGTTTCGGGTTCCTTCCGGGCTCCATTCTCACTGGCGTGCTGACGGACTCCGAGTGCAATCCGCAGCTGGCCAATGCACCGTTGGTTGCCACCGATGGCAGGGTTGCATATATGGGGCGGAGGGCCGTCAGCGTTCTTCGATCCGACGTCGACTCGCGGGCCGTAGCCATCGACGTGTTGAGGTAGCGTTCGTGTTCGTCGCGGGGTTCGGCAGGTGTGCCCGCTGCTGGGGTCAGTCGCTTGTTTCTTGTTTCTGCGCAAGTCTGCGGCGGTGTCCTTCTGCTGTTTCGGCGAAGTCGTGTTCGTCGTTGTGGCGGTATCGTGTGTAGAACCACTCCGGTACCCGGGTGGGGTCCAGGCGGGTCCGTAGGACACCGTCTTGGATGTCTCGGGCTACCTCCCGAAGCCGCTGCCATTCGGCTTCGGGTACTTGTCCCGGGCGCCCGGCGCGGAGTTCTGTGGTGACGATCTTTGTGAGCCGGTCTCGTTCAACTGCGACTCGCCGCTGCCCGACCCAAATTTCGTAGGCGATCTGATAGGCGGCCAGGGAGGGGACGAAGAAGCTGAGGAGGGTGTTCGGCACAGTGGCGTTCGCGACGACGATGCCGGCTAGTACTCCAGCCGGACTTTGTGATGTCGCTGGTGGGGCCAGGGAAGATGGGTGCGGCCACCAGTTGATCATGGGCGGTTGTGTGGACTGACCATGATCGGCTGGTGGCCGCTGGCCCTAGCGTAAACCCTGACCGTTGGCGTGTGATGTTCGAGGAGTTGATCAGCCGGATCTCCGGCCGGTTCACCCGCGTCGAACCCCGCAGGAGAGCGCGGGCGTTGCTGCTGGGGCTGCTGTCGGACCTGCCCGCCAAGAACTGCTGGACGATGTCCGAACACGCCGGCGAGGACACCCCCGACGGGATGCAACACCTGCTGCGTAAGGCAGTCTGGGACGCGGGCAAGATCCGCGACGACCTGCGCGAGTACGTCACCGACCACCTCGGCGACTCCGGTGCGGTGCTGGTCGTCGACGAGAC
>DASYMY010000276.1:0-12786 GCA_036008825.1 Glaciihabitans sp. | reverse complement strand
GTAGGGCGGCAATTTGCTCGGAAATATCAAGGTCGATCATGTCTACCGAGCCTACCGGTGCGCTGGGGTCTCGCACTGAGGAAGCGCACGGGTAGCATCGTCATCTGATGACTAGTGATGCAATGCCGTTCCGTTGGCGATCCATTGCATTACCCGCATTCCTCCCGACGTTGCTCTTTTCGATCGGTGAAGGCGCGATCATCCCGATCATTCCGCTGGTGGCAAATAGCCTCGGTGCCACCATTGCAATTGCCGGTGTGATCGCTGGCGCTCTCACTGTTGGCGAACTATTTGGCAACATCCCGAGTGGATCTGTGGTGTCCAAGATTGGTGAGCGGCCCGCCATGATTGGCGCTGCGCTGCTTTCCATTGTGGGTCTAGGGGTGTGCATCGTTGCCCCCAACCCGGTGTGGCTCGCGGTGGGTGTCCTCCTGATTGGCATTGCTACGGCAACCTTTGCTCTCGCTCGCCACGCGTTTATGACGAGTTTTGTGCCCATCCAGTACCGGGCACGCGCCCTCTCTACTTTGGGGGGAACCTTCCGCGCGGGCACATTTGTTGGGCCGTTTATCGCGGCTGGCATCATCCACGCCACAGGGGCCACCCAGTCTGCGTTTTATATTCATGTCGTAGCCTGCCTCGCCGCCGCCCTTGTGTTGCTGTTTCTGCGAGACCCCACCGCTACCTTTGGTTCCGTTTCGATGGTCAGAGCGGAGGACGGTCACCAGCGGCGAGAGGGCGAAGAGTTCGTTCGGCGCGAAGCACACGGTCTTCTTCGCACCATCCGCACGAACCGGCCCGTCCTCGCGCGACTAGGACTCGGCGCTGCCCTGGTGGGCGCGATGCGGGCCAGCCGCGCCGTCATTCTGCCGCTCTGGGCGCTCAGCATTGGTTTGCCGGACGCCACCACTGCTCTCATTATTGGTGTCGCTGGCGCGGTCGACTTCGCGTTGTTTTATGTCAGCGGCCAGGTGATGGACAAGTTCGGGCGGCTGGCGAGTGCGCTCCCGTCAATGGTGGGACTGGGTCTTGGCCATCTGGCGTTAGCGCTGTCTCACGACCTTTCTGACGCTGTGACCTGGTTCATTGCGATCGCCATGGTGATGTCCGTGGCCAACGGGTTTGGTAGCGGAATCCTTATGACGCTCGGATCCGACCTGGCGGACAAATCCAACCCCGCACCGTTTTTGGGTGCATGGCGTTTCACCGGCGGAGTCGGTAGCGCGAGCTCACCGTTGTTGATCGCCGGGGTAACTGGTGTTGCATCTATCTCCGTCGCGGCGGGAGTGATGGGTGTGCTGGGTCTCGTGGGCGCCGGAGTCCTGTTGAGATACATCCCCCGCTACATTCCTCGTGTTCCGCGTACGCCGCGTCTGCGACGCTAACTTCGACCAGAATCACGTGAGGCGAACCGCTGTTGCAGCAATACAGCGACCACGATGATCACACCTTTCGCTACGGCTTGAACCGAGGTGTCGAGGTTGTTCTGGGTGAACACATTAGTCAGGGTGCTGAAGATCAGCACCCCAAGAACGGTTCCCACGATCGTTCCACGACCACCCGCCAACAAAGTTCCACCAACAACCACTGCTGCGATGGCATCCAACTCGTACAGTCCGCCGTGGGTCGAGGTTCCCGCTGTTGTGCGTCCCAACATCATGACGGCGGCGATGCCGGAGGTAAGACCGGTCAGCACGTAGAGATATACCGTGTGCCGTTTTACCTTGATCCCGGCAAGGCGCGACGCTTCCCGGTTGCCGCCGATCGCGACGGTCCGACGCCCAAAGGTGGTGCGGTTGAGCAGGAACCATCCGGCGACAGCAACCACAGCAAAAATCCAGATGAGAACAGGGACCCCGAGGAAGTCAGCGCGGGTAAAGCGCAAAAAGCCGGCATCAATGACGATTTGTGTTCGTCGACCAGAGATCAGCTCGGCTAGTCCGCGTGCGCCCACCAGCATTGCCAGAGTGGCCATAAATGCAACAACGTTTCCGTAGGCAATCACCACCCCGTTCACCAAACCGGCGGCCACTCCCACTGCCAGAGCTACGGCAACCATCAGCACCCACGATGATTGGGTGGCGGCGAGCTGCACTGCGGTGAGACTGGCCACCACGGATGCCAGCCCCATTACGGATCCAACCGAAAGGTCGATTCCACCGGCCGTGATAACAAAAGTCATCCCGATGCTGATCACGCCGATGATGGACGCGAATCGGATGATGGTGAGAAAGTTGTCTACCGACGCGAATCGGTCTCCTGCCGTCACCGCTCCGACTACAACGAGTAGCGCTAAGGCGATGACGAGTCCAAGGTTGCGTCCCACCGAGCCACTCAATGCCCGCGCCGCGAAGTTCCGCTTGGAGCCATTGTCCTGGGCTAACGGCGCTTCCTGACGGGGCTGCTCGCTCACGCGGCACTTCCTTTCATCACAAGATCGAGCACTCCGTGCTCGTCAATATTGCTGGCTGCTGTTGTGGTCAGCACTCGGCCGTCTCCGATGACAAGCACGCGGTCGGCAAGGCCCAAAACTTCTTCAATTTCGCTGGAGACAATGACGATGGCGGTGCCCTGCTCCGCGAGACGACGAATAAGGCCATAGATCTCAGCACGTGCCCCCACATCTACGCCACGGGTGGGCTCGTCCAGCAGAAGCACCTTCGTCCCGTGGACAAGCCAGCGTGCCAGCAGAATTTTCTGCTGGTTGCCGCCGGAGAGAGTTCTGGCGGGCCGGTCCGGGTCGGCCGGCCGCAGCTCTAGAGCATCGATTTGTGCCGAAGCAGCCGCCCGTTCCTTACGTTCGTCAAGGAACCCCCCTCGCGCGAACCGGCTGAACGTCGAAAGAGTGACGTTCTTGAAGATGGGTTCGTCGAGGAGCAGGCCTTGGCTCTTGCGCTCTTCGGGAGAGAAGCCGACACCGCGATCTACAGAAGCATTGACCGACCCGGCGGGCAGTTTGCGGCCGGCCACGCTGACGGTTCCCGCTGTTGATTTGCGCGCCCCGTACACCGTTTCGAGAATCTCCGACCGCCCCGAACCCACAAGCCCGGCGAGACCAACAATCTCCCCGGCCCGAACGGTGAAGGAGACGTCGTGGAACGTTCGACGCAGGCCCAGCCCCTGCACATCCAGGACAACGGGGGCATCCTCCGGAATCGGGACGGCGGGCGGAAACACATTGGCCACGTCGCGACCCGTCATCAGCCGAATAAGGTCCGGCGTGGGAGTACTAGCGACATCAAGCCCGTTAGCTGTGCTGCGACCGTCCTTAATCACGGAGATGCGGTCCCCAATCTCGCGAATCTCCTCTAACCGGTGAGAGATGTACACAACGGCTATACCTTGCGAGGTCAGTTCTCGCACGACACGAAAGAGGTTCTTCACTTCCTCCGAGTCCAGAACAGCACTGGGTTCATCCATGATGATCAACCGTGTGTCCCTCGACAATGCACGCGCCATACTGACGATTTGCTTGTTAGCCGAGGAGAGCTGACCAACTTCAGTTGACGGGCTAATTGAACTGTGACCAAGGCGTTGCATCAACTCGCGGGTGAGGCGGTGCGTGCTGGCAACGTGAAGGACTCCTCCTGTTGAACGCTCGTGCCCAAGAAAGATGTTCTCGGCGACAGTGAGCCCGTCCACAACGTCCAACTCCTGATACATCGTTGCGATCCCCAAGTCGAGAGCCGCTTGGGGCGTCGGAACGGTGACGACCTCCCCCAGCCAGCGAATTTCACCTGCCTCAGGTTCGTACACGCCGGAGAGCGTTTTGATGAGGGTGCTTTTGCCGGCGCCGTTTTGCCCGAGAACGCAGTGCACCTCACCTACGCGTACGTCAAGATCCACTCCGCGAAGGGCCCGCACCCCAGAGAAACTTTTGGTCAGGCCGCGGACGTCGAGTAATGACGTTTTATGGTCGACTTTGATCATGGGAGCAACCTAACACATGCCTCACTCGTTTCATCAGACTAATTTTGGGTCGATTTGGAACGCCAAAACGGGCGGATTGAGGCCTTATACCCCTGCGTTTAGGGCAAAGTCCACCCCCCTTCGACTTATGTCGACGAACAACATAAAGTTGCATACAAGTGAGTACGTTCTGTTATCGTTTGCTTGTCAGTGCTGACATGTGCTCCAGGGACTCAAGTACGTATATCTCGCCGGGCGTCTTCAGACTGGCGCCCCTTGCGAATCGCTCACCTTGGAGGAAACTCAATGTTCACAGCACGCAGGACGAGGATGCTCATTGCAGCCGGAGCATCACTCGCCGTCGCGGGCCTACTCGTCGGATGTACCGACGAGGGCACAACCGACAACTCACAACCCACCAATGCCACCGTGGAGGGCAACGAAGAAACTGGCGACACCGTAACCATCGGTTTCTCTGGTCCAGCAGCAGACCACGGATGGTTGGCCGCCATTAACTCCGCGGCAATCGCCGAGGCAGAAAAGTACCCCGACATTGACCTCCAGGTGGCGGAGGGAACCAATGACGCCAACCTGCAAATCAGTCAGGTGGAGGGATTCATCAACGACGGTGTGGACGCCATCGTGTTGCTTCCCACCGACGGAGCCGCTCTTACCGAGGTCGCAATTCAGGCCATGGAAGCGGGAATTCCCGTCATCAACGTTGACCGAGAGTTCTCCAGCACCTTCGCCGCACGCGTGACAATCCTCGGTGACAACTATGGAATGGGCGTAAGTGCCGGTACCTACATTTGCGAGCAGGTTGGTGACAACCCCGATGCGGTCGTCGCGGAGATCGCCGGAATTGACTCGCTCCCCCTTACCCAGGCTCGCAGTGACGGGTTCGCGGACGCCCTCGACGATTGCGGACTATCCGTTACCAACAGAGTGGCCGCCGATTTCACCGTTCAGGGTGGTGAAGCCGCCGCATCCCAGCTGCTCTCGGCAGCGCCACAAATCGATGCCCTGTGGAACCACGATGACGACCAGGGCGTCGGCGTTCTCGCGGCCATCGACGCCGCCGGCCGTGACGAGTTCATCATGGTTGGAGGTGCCGGCTCCGCAAATGCCATGCGTGCAATCCAAGCCGGAGACAGCGTGTTGCAAGCCACTGTAATTTACCCGTCAACCCAAGCCGCCGACGGAATCCGACTGGCACGACTGGTCGCACAGGGAAAGGCGATGAGCGACTTGGTTGAGGTAGAGGTGCCCAACCGGATTGTGCTGAACGCTCCGGTTGTCACTAGCGAAAACGTGGAGGAATATCTCCCGTCTGCGTTTGAGTCATAAGCAAGAACCCCTTACCCACTCACGGGGTGGCAGCGCCGTTGTGCCGCCACCCCGTGCTTGCTTTCCCCTGTCTCCGTCGGCCAGAAAGAAGTAGTCATGTCGTCCACCCGCCCACCCCTCTCAATTGCCATGATTGGCCACGGGTTTATGGGTTCCGCGCACTCTCAGGGTTGGCGCGTCGCCCCCGCCTTCTTCGACCTTCCCGCTGTCCCGCACATGTCGGTCCTGGTGGGACGCAACGCCGCCGCAGTGAATGCGGCAGCGGACAAATGGGGGTGGAGCGAGACCTCCACTAATTGGCGCGAAGTGCTCCTACGGGATGACATTGACGTCATTGACATCGTTACCCCCGGCTCCTCGCACGCCGAGATCGCTATTGCAGCCCTTGACGCAGGCAAACACGTATTGTGCGAAAAGCCACTCGCCAACACGGTAGACGAAGCGAAAGCGATGGCGGATGCTGCAGACCGCGCGGCAACCCATGGAGTTTTTGCGATGCTCGGGTTCACTTACCGGCGGCTTCCCGCTGCAACGTTTGCTCGCGACCTGGTGGCCTCGGGCGCAGTCGGAGATATCCGCCAAATTCGGGCAGCGTATCTTCAGGACTGGCTTGTCGACCCTGCGGCGCCGCTGACCTGGCGACTACAGAAAGACCGTGCCGGGTCAGGAGCGCTCGGTGACATCGGTGCACACGCAATTGATTTAGCCCAGTTCATCAGCGGGCAGGCGCTGACAAGTGTCAGCGGAACGATGGCTACGTTCGTTGACCGCCGCCCCCTTCTTGCCGAATCCTCTGGACTGTCTGGCACTGCGGCGGAAGAATATGGGGATGTCACCGTCGACGATGTTGCGCTGTTCACCGGCAAATTTGACGGTGGCGCGCTCGGCACTTTCGAAGCAACCCGCATGAGTACTGGGCGAAAGAATGCGTTGCGCATCGAGATCTCCGGGACCAGAGGCGCCGTATCGTTCGATCTTGAGGACCTCAATTCGTTGGGGTATTACGACACAACAGCTCCCGCTACGCAACAGGGGTTCACCAAGATTCTGGTCACCGAACCAAATCACCCGTACATCTCCAGCTGGTGGCCAGCAGGCCACATGCTCGGGTACGAACATGGCTTTTCACATCAAGCAAAAGACTTTATCGACGCCATCGTCGCCGGCAAACAACCCCGGCCGTCCTTTGCGGATGGGCTGCAGGTGCAGCGCGCTCTCGACGCAGTCGAACGCAGCGCCGAATCCGGCAGCACCTGGACTTCCCTGACCAATTGATTCACGACCAAAGGAGCACCGCAATGTCACGTCCCGTCACACTATTCACCGGTCAATGGGCCGATCTTCCCTTTGAGGAAGTAGCCGAACTTGCCGCGGGGTGGGGATACGACGGCTTAGAAATCGCGTGCTGGGGCGATCACCTTGATCCGTGGCGATGGGACGATGACGAGTACATCGCTGACCGACTGGCAATCCTCGAACGCAACAATCTCAAGGTCTACGCCATCTCGAACCATCTCAAAGGGCAAGCGGTGTGTGATGATCCGATTGACCAGCGTCACCGAGACATCCTCCCCGATGTGGTCTGGGGAGATGGCGACCCAGAGGGGGTCCGCAGGCGCGCCGCGGAGGAGATGAAGAACACCGCCCGACTGGCCGCGAAGCTGGGGGTGAAAACGGTGGTCGGTTTCACCGGATCATCCATTTGGAAGTACGTTGCTATGTTCCCGCCGGCCTCCCAAGACATGATCGACGCCGGCTATCGCGATTTTGCTGACAGGTGGAATCCGATCCTCGACGTGTTTGACGAGGTCGGGGTGCGTTTTGCCCACGAAGTGCACCCCAGCGAAATCGCGTACGACTATTGGACGACCGTGCGTGCACTGGAGGCGATTGGGAATCGTCCCGCCTTTGGGCTCAATTGGGATCCCAGCCACTTTGTGTGGCAGGACCTCGACCCGGTGAGCTTCCTATGGGACTTCCGCGACAGGATCTACCACGTGGACTGCAAAGACACCAAGAAGCGAATGACCAACGGGCGCAATGGCCGGCTGGGTTCTCACCTGGCCTGGGCCGATCCGCGACGCGGGTGGGACTTTGTGTCAACCGGACATGGGGACGTGCCCTGGGAGGACGCCTTCCGGATGCTCAACTCGATTGAGTACACCGGGCCTATCTCAGTGGAATGGGAGGATGCGGGCATGGATCGTCTGGTGGGAGCACCCGAAGCTCTCGCTTTTGTGCGGTCGTTGGCGCTCGATCCGCCTGCTGCCGCGTTTGATGCGGCATTCAGCGTACGCTGAGCGTCGCTCCATCGGCCGACGTTAGACGGTGCTGGGCCCTGGCAATCCGAGGATCATTGCTTCCACCCGCTGTGGGGACAGTGCGAACTGGATCGCGAGCATGCTGGCGCCCAGCACCGCTGCGTTCGGCCCTGCACTGGATTGGGTGATCTGAAGGTGCTGTGTCGCAAGCGGCATCGACCGCGTGTAGACAACTTCACGCACTCCGGCGATGAGGTGCTCACCCGCTTGGGCCATGGCTCCTCCGATCACAATGACGGAGGGGTTCATCAGACTGACTGCCGTGGTGAGCACCTCGCCCAGATCGCGCCCCGCCTGGCGAACGGCCTGAATTGCTTCTCCGTTGCCTTTACGTACGAGCTCAACAACGTCCTGGCTTGTCGTCGCGGCGATACCACGCTCGCGTAGCGCGGTGGCCAAAGCGGGACCGGACGCCAATGCCTCCAGACAACCGTAGTTGCCGCAGTGGCACAGCACGTCTCCCCCACGGGCCACCCGCACGTGACCGATGTCACCGGAGATGCCCTGGGCGCCACGCTGGAGGTTCCCTCCCGCTATCAGCCCAGATCCGATGCCCGTAGCGACTTTAACAAAGATGAGATCGTCAGCGTTCGACCACACCACTTCGCGCTCCCCCAGCGCCATGATGTTCACGTCGTTGTCGACCAGTACCGGTACCGCGAAGTGCTCCTGGAGCCACCCCGGAACGTCGAACCTGTGCCATCCGGGCATGATCGGCGGGTTGATGGGTCGCCCGATCGAATGCTCGACGGGTCCGGGAAGCCCAACACCAATGGCGAGCAGATCGGCCCGGTCACGTTGCGCACCATCGATGAGAGCGTCGCTCGCATTAACCACCCACGTCAGGACCGCTTGCGGTCCCAGCGCCACCTCGATGTCCGTGGCTTCATCGGCGAAGGGTCGACCGCTCAGATCGCTGAGCGCGACACGAATGTGGGAAGCACCGATATCAACGGCGAGCACAAACTTATTGCCCGCTTTCATCGCAAACTGGGACGACGGACGACCCCCGGTGGACGTTGCATCCGCTGCGGGACCAACCAGACCCAATTGCATAAGTGCATCAACGCGAAGCGCGACGGTGGAGCGGGCCAGACCAGTCAGCGCTGATAGCTCGGTGCGTGTTCGCGCTCGACCGTCTCGGAGAATCTGAAAGATGTCCGCTGTTCCGCTACTTCCGAGGACACTGCCTCGACTTGTGTCGACCACCATGCAATTCAATCACACCTATCGACAAAAGCCGACGGAAGTAACGGACTACCGGGCATCCCTGCCGGTAAGCGCCAGAAGCCGCAATTGAAGGGGAGCGTCTTCCCCAATTGGTACCGGCGGAGAGAATAAGCCACTGGCCGCTAGGGCATCCTTCTGCGGCTCAAAAATGGTCCAGGCCGCTTCAACAAGCTGATCGTCAAGCGTCTCATCTGCTCCCGCCGCTCGAGCGAGATCCCAGCTGTGGATGGTGACGTCGGACACTTGCTCACGGAGGTAGTCATTCACCGTCACCGTGTCGTACGACAGCTGCACGGAACCTTCTCGGTCAGCCGCAGCCCAGGCGTCCGTCGCCGCTTGCGAGTAGCGCCTCCACTCCCCTTTGAGGTCGCTTCCGAGTGGTTCAATAGCGTCTTTCGCCTCATCGATTGTTTTGCCCTGCAGCAGGTGCGGCACCCATTGCTGTTCACCGGTGACGTGCCTGACCAGCGCTTCTACGTTCCAATCGGTGTTGGGCGTGGGGGCGCTCCAATCGCTAATCGCCTCGAGGCGCCGAGCGAATTCGCGATGGGCAATGTGCTGCAGTGAGATCCAGTCGAAGGCCATGACCCCACGATAAACACTCGTGGCCATTCGCAGCATTAAGTCCGCTCCAGGAGAACACACGGTTCTTAGATGCGACCTTTAGATGGACGTGTAGTCCTCAGGGTCAAACGACGCCAAATCTACCTCGTCAGCTGCGGTGGACTCGATTGGTTGAACATCTGCAAAGGTCACCGAGGAATGAACTGTCACCAATTCCGAGACAGCTGCCTCTTCGAACGGCTGAAAGGTGACCAGGTCGCCTCCGGAGCGAACCGCCTGTACTACGTCCTTTTTCAGCTCAACTACGTCTTGGTCTGCTGTGAGCCAGTAGCTCCGGGTATTAATCGTGATTCGGTTCACGGGTTCGACCTCCTGAAGTCAGTAAGGGTATACACCGCGCCCCCAATATTGCTGAATAATATTCGAACGCGATCTCGAATCAGACCGGTTCCAGCAGTCACTTTAGAGTTCGTTATCTCCCGCCACCAGTCGATGAATTCTCATGGTCGTGTTGCGTGGGGTAAGAGTGTTGGCTCAGCCGGTGAATACGGAGCGAGCGACCACAGTCACGTCAAGGCGTAGTCCATCAGGGAGGAAGACGGTGACCATAGGGGGATGCCAGTAGGCCGATAGCGCGACCGTTGCGCTACGCCCGTCTGCAGTATCCGCCCGCTCCAGCACAACATTTTCGAGCGAAGCGGACGGGTTTTGGTCTAGATATCCCTGCACGGCGCTACGAATCGCATCGGAATGCAACGTCGCACGCGGACCATTTTCAGTGAGCCCGACATCGTTCAAAGTGAAAGCTTCCGCACCAACAAGGGCAGCGCTGTCCGCGAGCGAGAACAGGCGTTTGCGTTCAAGATACAGGGATGTCGCCGCGACAACAGCAAGGATCACCCCCACCGCAAGAAACAGGTAGAACACCGTGAGAACAAGTGTGGTGCCCCGCTCTTCGCGAGCTAAAACCCGTAGCGCACGAGTCATCCGCCTGTCCAAAATCGTGAGACCTGTTGACTGGCAGAGGCGCTGACGGTCACAGCCAGCGGAGTGCTGATACTGATGGCTGCAGGAACCAGCGGTAGTGAAACTTCAACATCGACAGTCACCGTCACGTAACCGCGGCGGGTGAGGCATTCCGCCGGGTGTGGTGTGCAGGCAATACTGACTTCGGCGCGTGCGGGCTCGACGCCGTAATCGCTCAGCGCAAATGCAATAGCTCGGTTCGCAGCATCCCTGGCATCCTGCTCGGTAGGAGCGCGAACGAATACGCGCGACGCTTGTCTGGCGGCGCCTTCAACGGCGAACGTCGCCGCTTGCAGCGCGGAGATCACCAAGATGAGGTAGACCAGGGGCACCAGCAGAAGTACGCCTGCAGTGATGAACTCGAGGGAAGCGGAACCCCGTTCACTGGATTCCTTCGACGGGGGCACGACCAACCACCTCCAGCGCATTGTCGGGACCGAACAGCCCGAGGAGAGGAAGAGGCGCCGTGACCGTCACGATGGTCGCGCGGCCCGATTGGTAGTCGCCAATGACGACGTGAATGTTCTGCGCATACTGTTCACCCACCGCGATGGTGATCAGTTCTCGGGTGCGGTCCTGGGCGAGCTCGGCGCTTCCGTCGGCGAGCGCTCCATACCGAGCGCCCTCCGCGGCAGCGTCGATGAGGGTATTACGGATATGGAGAGCGAGCGCGAGCTGCAATACCCCGAGGACCAGCAGTGTGAGCAGACCAATAACAAGACTAAATTCGGCGGTTGCAGATCCGGTCTCGCTGCGGGCCCGCCGTCTATACGCTGAGAACCCGTTCAATGGCCTGCTCAAATACTCCGCTGAGGGCGGGCCCGGCCAGCGCCCAGATCAAGATGACCAACCCTGCAGTCATCAAAGTGATAAGGACCCAGCCGGGGACGTCCCCACGCTCGTCTCGAGCGGCAGCAACGAATTTCTGGGTAGCGGCAATTAGTTTCGTTTTCATCATTTCCTTGTCAAAGCGCGAGGGCGAACGGATGAGATAGATGACGTTAGAACCCGACTTGCAACACGAAGACGCCGGGCAACAGAGCGAACAAGATCGTGAGGGGAAGAATGAGGAAAACCAATGGGAGGAGCATGGCAACTTCTTTTTTGCCGGATAGTTCCAGGAGCGTTCGCCCCGCCTCGTCCCTAGAGTCCTGCGCTTGAGCTCGCAGCACATCAGCGAGAGGGGTTCCGCGTTCCAAGGCTCCGACGATCTGGTCAACCGCACGTGTGAACGCGGGAATCTGCATGTGTTTTGCGAGCCCAGCTAACGTGTCGCCCAGCGGCAGACCGGTTGCCACAGCGTTAGTGACACCGGCCAATTCGGCGGAGAGCTCTCCTCGGGAAATGTGAGATACCCGACGCAGTGCATCCAGGATTCCTTCGCCCGCCGACAAACTCAGGGTCAGAAACTCCAGCACCGTGGGGAGCTCCGCTGCCATCCGAGCAGTTCGGGCAGCTGCAGCGCGCTGGAGCACTAGATCCCGTGCGATAAATCCGGCAACAATTCCTCCACACACCACAACCACTTGGCTGAGGGCCGGAACAGAGTAGACGATCGACGCTCCGGATGCGACTGCGATACCCACCGCTCCGCCGAGAGCCGCAGAGACCAATTGACGCGCCCGAAAGTCTTCCACACTGAGGTCGAGGCCCGCCTGGTGGAGCCGGCGCTGCGTTACCTCCGCTCCCCCGACGAACTTTTCGATGAGTTCGCGAGCTTTACGCAAAGGTGCGTCGAATATCAGCCCCACAACCGGCAGAGGGTCGGCGCTCCGCCGGTCAAGAATGGAACGGGCTTCAGCGGAGAGGTCCATCACGTAGGGTGCAACCCGCATAGCCAGCCGTGGGCGGCGAAGCTGGGGAACAAGCTGAAGCAACAGCCATAGTCCGCTGCCTAAGCCCAGCCCGTACAGCACCGCCCAAGCGTTCAGCCCGGTCATGCAAACCACCGCCGCTCTTCCGGCAGACGACCCACCGCTTTCATAACGCGGTACGCCACCGCAGACAGCGCAGCACCGCACACGATGACGAGGGTGCCAGCGGCGCTGTTGTATGCGGCGGCCGCCTCAGGCCTGCTTGCCAAGAGAAAAAGAACTATCCAGGGCGCGGCAACACCAAGTCGAGCGGCATTGACTGTCCACGACTGGCGTGCCTCAATCTCGGCACGCATGGCGGCGTCCTGTCGGAGGTACGCGCCCAAGTTGCGGAGAACCGTGGGCAGTTCATGTCCGCCAACTTCTCGCGACATTCGGATGGTTTCGATAATTCGATCAGCGACCGGGTCGACAAGGCGCTCTTTCAACCGATCGAGGCTGTCAGAAAAGTTGCCCGTTGCTCGGTAGTTCTCTTCGAACTCAGTGAACGCCTCTCGGGTGGGTATTGGACCAGC
>DASYMY010000275.1:0-3293 GCA_036008825.1 Glaciihabitans sp. | reverse complement strand
GTCCGTAAATTCGCCATCGAAGGGCTCATATGTGCACTACTGAACAGCAGCCCCGTCAGCTGGGGTTATCGGATAAAAACCACCCTTGTGCCTGTTCGACGGGAACACACCAGGGCGGTGAGCTGGCCGAAGGCACCGCGGTGGGGGAGGCCTCGCTGGTCCGCGAGCACTTCGTTGTGGGCGGGATGACGTGCGGTCAATGCGTTACCGCCGTCACCGATGAAGTGACACTGATCGATGGAGTTCGAAGTGTCAGCATCGACCTGAACGCCGGCGGATCATCCTGGATGGTGGTCGTCAGCAGCAAACCGATCACGGTTGACGAGATGCGCGACGCTGTGACTGAAGCGGGCTACGAACTCGTTACCGATTGAGCGATGCGACTATGGGAGTGAAGCGATGACAGTGATGCAATTGCGCCATCACTTGGCGCGGCCCCTTCTCCTTGCTCGCACTCTTGTCCTGTTGGCCGCGGTGGGCGCGATCATCGCGGGCATACTTGCGATGCACACCCTTGCGTCCTCGCCCGCGCATGCTGATCCCACCCATGCCGTCATCGCTGATGAGGCTCACCCAGAACCGGTGGCGGTGACGGTGGCGACGCCGCAGATCTGTGACGCATTATGCGGTCCGGAGCACAGCATGGACGTGATGGGCTGCATCCTTGCACTGCTTTCGGGGGTTTTCCTTGCTGGGATCGCTGTGCGGAGAAACGGAGGGCACTTCAGCGCCGCGATTCGCACTCTTTCCACCACCGCGACCCGTCCGACCTTTTTCTGCGGACCCGCACCTCCAGATTTGCACGTTTTATCCATCAGTCGAGTCTGATCAGATCGTTACCCGTGAGCTCACGGGATGCTTCCGGCGTGCTCCCGCGCGCCGTTCTGATCTCACAACAATGAATGGATAGACCCCATGAACAGAAAGTATTTACCCGTCACCTTCGCTGCGTCAGCAGCACTTGCCGCAGCGTTGCTACTGAGTGGCTGCTCATCCAGCGGCTCCATGGATAGCACGGACTCAAATTCCACCACTCCAGCACCCTCGTCTGCTGCGAGCCAGGGAGAGTTCAATGACGCTGATGTTGCCTTTGCATCGGGAATGGTTATGCACCACCAGCAGGCGATCGAAATGGTTGACATGTTCCTCGAGAAGGAGGGCGTGGACGAACAAGTCGCCGACCTCGCCGAACGAATCAAGGCTGCCCAGCAACCGGAAATAGACACCATGAACCAATGGTTGACTGCGTGGGCTCAGCCAACCGACTCGATGGGCGACCACAATATGGACGATATGGGCGACATGGACGGCATGATGAGCGGAGAGGACATGATGGCTCTCGAAAACGCCACGGCAGAAGAGGCCAACACTCTCTTCTTGGAACAAATGGTTACCCACCATCTCGGCGCCATCGACATGGCAACTGAAGAGCTCGACTCGGGTCAGAACGCAGAGGCACTGGGTCTCGCCACGAAGATCATCACCGATCAGCGAGCGGAAATTGACGAAATGAGCGACCTACTCGCCGCGCTCTAACCATCCGGCAGTAGTGCGGGGTCGACGAAACTACTCGGCCCCGCACTGTGTTTAGAGCAGCCACTCGTCGCCATCATGCTCAACCAGTAGGGAACCTCATGCGTCACCCGTTTCGTCGTTTCGCCGTTACAAGCTTCGCCGCCATTGTCGCCGTCTTACTCACGGGATGTTCCGCCCCCGCTGCCATTACTAACGGCACTGCCACCGCGAATCGGCTAAGTCACATCCACGCCCTCAGCATCGAACCGGCCAGCCAGAACCTCTCTGTCGCTACCCATGAGGGAATCTTTCAGATCGCCATAGCCGCCAATGGCACAACGGGCATCGTGGGTCCTCTCGGTGGCCTCGATTTTGATCCCATGGGATTTACCGTCCGTGACGGAATTGCCTATGCCTCTGGTCATCCTGGTCCAACTACTCCTGCCACTTTCGGCAGCCCGAACCTGGGACTCATTGTCAGCACCGATGGGGCACAGACGTGGGTCAATGTGTCCCTCACGGGAGAGACTGATTTTCATAGTTTGGCCGTTCTTCCGCCCGCCGAGAACAGCAGTGAGGTGCGTATCTTTGGGGTGGATCCCAGCACCTCGGGCATCCAGCGCAGCCTCGACGGAGGGAAGACGTGGACGTCGGGGGCAGATCTCGTCGCCCGCGATCTTGCGGCAACACCAGGCGGGCTCTATGCCACAACCGAGGACGGCCTGGCGGTCAGCACCGATAACGCCGGATCATTTACGGTGGACCCTGCCGCTCCGGCCCTGCTGCTGGTGAGCGCGGACCCGATCACCGGCGGGTTGGCGGGCGTTGATGTGGCTGGATCATTGTGGGCAACAGATCCAGGTGGGCAGTGGATGCAAGGCGCCGCGGTATCGGGGACTCCTGAGGCAATTACTGTTGCGGATGGTCGATTGTTTGTGGCGGACGACCGGGGCATCACCTTCACTGACGACCTCGGCGCCACCTGGGCAGAAATTAGTTCCATGAGCAACTAGCGGCATTGTGCGCCACCGTCACGTGCCGGTCTGAGCTGGGCGTGAGCCCAAGAAATGCGGCACGGGGAGATGGTCGGCCAGCTGAGGGGACGCGAGCCACGATCTGGTCTTGACTCCCAAAAGTGGATACGGGCTGAGCGGCGAGTTTCAGATAGGGCGCGTGACCCGGAACCGTTTTCGGACTGGTCTAATGGACACCTCTTCGCCGCGACACTCCGGGCGTGTCCACGGGTCGGGGAAATGACCGCTCGACGATCCCCTATCGGACGGCGCACGACCTGCTTAACTGTTGCGATGAATGAACAACTCCCGTCCATTGAGTTTGCATTCCCTGGGCCCCTTCGTGACCGCCTTCTCAGCGCCATCCAATCGGGAGTGAAGACCGCGACAAGTTCGTTGCTGCGCGAATACGAAGTCAGCGACGAATCGCTTCCCGTCGTCGGTGATCGAGGTGCTGTTATTGATTCGAACGGGGAACGGGTGGCAGTTATTGAGACCACCGCGGTTCGGATAGTTCCGCTACGGGATGTTCCGTTGGAACATGCTCTCGCTGAGGGCGAGGGATATTCTTCTGTGGCAGATTGGCGTGCAGTTCATAGCGACTTCTGGAATTCACCAGCGGTGCGCGCTGAGTTAGGCGAAGACTTCGAGCTGACAGATGCGTCGCTTGTCGTGCTCAAGCACTTCGTTCTCGCCCACTGAAGGATCCCCCATCGGGAATTGTTGGGGGTTGTCCTCGCTCTGTTGACGACCTAGGGAAGAGTT
>DASYMY010000274.1:0-1580 GCA_036008825.1 Glaciihabitans sp. | reverse complement strand
CTGTTGTTCCTCCCTCGACACCTTGTTGCCGTTGATCGGCCGACCTCCGCAACCGTAGGCGAGGGGCTCCGCGTTTCGATGGAACGCCGTCGGGTATCTGTTTAGGATGGACGCGAAGATGACGGCTGCGACAACCTATTTCGTGCCTTCGGCGTGAGTACCACCGAGGGGGTGCGGCGCACGCAGCTTCGTACCGGTCTGCTGCTGTTGATGGCGGACCCTGAAGGCGCCCGGCGAAGGCTGCAGCCGGTATTGGACCTGACTACCTCGTTGGCGGCCGCCTCGATCGCGGGGGCATCTGGTGCGGGGGTCTCCCTCATCGATGAGGCCGGTGCCAAGACCAGCACCGCCAGCACCCATCCCCTGGTCGCGGCCGCCGATGACCAGCAGTACGAGATCGGGGAGGGGCCCTGTCTGACCGCCTGGGCCGACTCCGTCCTCGTACGTGTTGACGACCTGATAGCAGATCCCCGCTGGCCCCAGTGGCGGGAAGCGGCCCGAACGCTGCATCTGCGATCCGTCCTCAGCGCTCCCATCGTCACGCCGACCAGGACCGTTGGCGCTCTCAAGGTGTACAGCGACGAACCGAACGTTTTCGACCGGGTGGCTGAACACCTGCTGCTGCAGTTGGCTCAACAGGCAGCGCTGCTGATCGACAACGTACAGTCGCTGACCGCCGCCAAAGACTTCAGCGAGACCATCAAAGAAGGCTTGCGCACCCGACAGACCATCGCCGTCGCAGCCGGCGTGTTGATGGAACGCCACCAGATCAACAAAGAGCAGGCATTCCTCCAGCTCAGGGACTCCGCCCTCCGCAACAACCGCACAGTCGTCGATGAGGCGGCTGAGATCTTGGCAGGCCGGTGAGCATCGGTGACCCAGCATTCACCAGATGAGGACCAGGCCAACCTTGCCAAAGCGTTTGCGGCGAGTCAGCTCAGCATCGATGAGCTGTGGCTACGCTATTTCGCGCTCGGCGGCGAAGCGGGCGGCTATGAGATCGAGGCTTATCTGACCGGCTTGATGCAGGTCTCCGCCCACCAACACAACATCTTGGCCCAAGCCGTCAACGAACGCCTCGCGGAACTTCCGCCACCGCCGCGGGCCACCTACCGGGACCCCAATACCAGCGACTCCTAACGCGACCGGCAACTGTGGGCGGCATCTGTCGACGCTGTGCTGACCGGGTCCCCCTTCGCGATAGCGCCAAGCCACCGGCCTGTGTGTCAACATCGACTGGTGGATACAACCGACCACGACAGCCTCGAAAGCCACCTCGCAAAAGCGGCTCGAGACCTCCAAGCGGAGACGGGCACACAGCACACCCTTGACCGATCCGTCTTGATCGCCACCCAACTCATCGCCGGATGCGACTTCGCTGGCGTGTCCGTCATCCACCCGTCGCAGCGCCCCGACAGCCCCGCGGTCACCGACGGCATCGTCGCTAAGGTCAATCAACTTCAGTACGAGCTGAAGGAAGGCCCTTGCCTTGACGCCATCTACACCGAGCACACCATCTACGCCAGGGACCTCACCAACGAGCAGCGCTGGCCGCGATGGACGCCACAGGCGACCCGCCT
>DASYMY010000273.1:0-5738 GCA_036008825.1 Glaciihabitans sp. | reverse complement strand
GATCCAGTTCAAGTTCTTCGAGGATCGCTTCGGCTTTGGGCCGGATCGACGCTGGCGCGTAGAGACGGCGCTTGTTGGCCACCTCCGCGGTCAACACGATGTTCTCCGCCACCGTCAGGTTAGGAAAGAGGGAGAAGTCTTGATAGATGACCTGGATGCCACCTTGAATTGCGGCACTCGCGTTGATGTGACCGTGGCTAACACCGTCAATTACGATCTCGCCGCTGTCGGGGCGCTCGGCGCCGGAAATGATTTTGATGAGGGTCGATTTACCGCACCCGTTCTCTCCAGCAAGACAGTGCACTTCGCCGGGGATGAGGTCGATCGACACATCCATCAATGCGGGAACTCCGCCAAAACTTTTTGAGATTCCGCGCGCTGAAACGAAGGGGGTTTTCGTCTCAGTAGTAGCTGTGGAAGTCATCGAACTACCTTTCCAACTCGCACATCGGGGCGCGCACCGTAACGGTGCGCGTCCCGATTGAGCGAACTCGGTTGACTAGAAGTCGTACTGGGCGGCTGCCTCAGCGTCGGCGGCTACGGAAGCCTCGCCGACAAAGACGTTGTCGTATCCTTCGAGCTGCTTGAGCGAGTCGTAACCCTCAACGCCGAGGTCGGTACCTTCTTCGATCGTTCCGCCGTCGGCGAGGATCTGGGCGATGGCGAGCTGAGCTTCACCAGCAAGCGCAGGGTCCCAGAAGAAGATCTTGTCGATGGAGCCATCGGCGAGGTACTGGTTGGCTACGGATGGGATGGACGTTCCCATAACGCAGACCTGGTCTTCAAGACCGGCTTCCTGAACTGCGCGAGCAATACCGGGAACGTCGTTACCTGCCGAGCCCTGGAAGCCAGCGATGTTCGGGTACTTGGCGAGGACTTCCTTGGCACGTTCGTACGCGGTGCCCTGGTCGTCGGTGCTTTCGATGGGGGTTTCAACGCGGGTCATGTCGGGGAAGTTTGCGGTCTGGTTGTCGTACGCTGCGCCGACCCACTCCATGTGCGTCTGCGCGGTGAGGCCGCCAACAAACTGGACGTATTCGCCGGTCCCGCCCATGCACTCCCCCAGGTTGTCCATAATTTCGGAACCGTAGGAGGCGTTGTCAAAGGCTTCAATGTCAATGTCGACGTTAGAGATGCCCGTTGCTTCGTGGGAGACGACGATGATGCCCTGTTCCTGAGCCTGGGCGAGAACGGATTCGAGCGCTTCAGGAGAGTTCGGCACCACCGTGATCGCGGTGGGCTGCTGGGCGATGAGGTCCTGAACAATCTGAACTTGCTTTTCGGGGCTGACATCGTCTGCGCCCTCCTGGCGAGCGTCGATGCCGGTGCGCTCGGCGAATGCCTCAACTCCGACTTCCATGCGCTGGAACCACGGGATGGTCTGGGCCTTGACGACAGTGACCATGACCATGTCTTCGGCCGACTGTTCGCCGTCCGTTCCGCTGGAAACATTGCCGACCGATGAACATCCGGCCAGGGCAATTGTCGCTCCGACGATGAGTGCTGCGCTCCTGATGGCGTGCGTGCGTTTCATTCCGTTTACTCCTTTGTGAACGATGCGTGGGTTTAGTCACGAATGACGCTGCGCAGTAAGTATGCGCGCTGTGGGATGAAGTTATCCGCACTATCCACAGCATGTCAAGCGATAGTGCGCAGGTTTTTGCGCTTTCTCGCGCAATAATCGTCAAATATCTCGAAAAAGCGTAGAAATGGCGTGAGTTTGTGGGCCTAGACGACCCGGGATCACGGATTGGTTTCGAAAAATGTGGGCAAAACCCATGCGTACATGACTTTTAGGGCGAGAAAGCACATTCGCTGCGCACTTTCGCGCGAAAAACTTTGTCTTTCGCGCGATCCCGAGTACCCTGAACCAACGGATTTGTGGAGGTGGGACCGCGTGTCACGACAGGCCGAAATTATCGATGCCCTCCAAGACCGAGGGTTCCAATCAGTCAATAGCTTGGCTGCGCAGTTTCAGGTGACGGCGTCGACCATTCGACGCGATCTTGAACGGCTTGAGGCTATGGATTTACTGCAGCGCACACACGGAGGCGCGATTCCGATCAAGCAGTTAGAAACACCGCAGCAGTTCAAGGAAGAGCTGCATTTGCCCGAAAAAGCCGCAATCGGCAAGGCGATGGCCGAGCGGGTACTTGAAGGTCAAACAGTGTTGTTAGACGGTGGAACAACGACTCTTGAGGTCGCGCGTCACCTAACGCAGCGCCGGCTGACCGTGGTCACCAACGATCTGCGTATCGGTATGGAGATCGCGCAGCGGCGCTCGGCACACCTCGTTTTTGTGGGCGGCGAGCTGCTTCCCAACATCTACACAATGTGGGGACCCGCGTCCATCCAACAATTGACGAACTTGCGGGTTGACGTGGCCATTTTTGGTGCGGACATGGTGTGCGACGAGGGCCTGTACCACTCCAGCAGTTACGAGGTGGAGTTCAAGCGGCAGATTCGTTCGATCGCCCGCGAAGCCTTTTTTGTCGCCGATAGCTCCAAGTTCGGCAGGGAAGCCCTGTTCAAGGTGTTCCCGGTTGCCGACTTCACCGCGGGCATTACTGACGACCTTCTGGACCCGTTACGCGCCTCCCATTTCCCTATCCCGTTGATTCAGGTGAGCGCGCGACGCAACCGCTGATTGGTCGCGTTAATACGCGCGGCCAGCGATCATGTGCGCGCGTGCGGCGCTAGGAGCGAAGCGGCGATCTGCAGGCTCGGGCGATCCCTTAGTGAAAGGATGATTAGGCCAGGCCGCTCCGCCAGTCGGCGAGTGCTGCCGCGATGGTGGTGGTCTCGGCCCAGGTCATTTCGGGGATCTCTGCACGACCGTCTGCAATCGCGAGGGAGATGGCGTCGGCTTCGGCCGCCATCGGGTCCACTGCGGCGACCTCGATACGGCGTGGCGCCTGGCCGGTGACGTACACGGTGGCCGAGGTCGCGCTATCGGCCCGGCCGCCCCACACATCCGGCAGGTCAATCCATCCACCAGAGCCCTCCAACCGAGTAACCGCAGAGAGTTCGCTCACGATGGAAGTGTGCACGGTGGCCTCAAGAGAGCCAAGAGTCATGGTGGCGCTCGCCCAGGTGTCGCCCCCTTCCTGGCCCACTTCGCCGGTCACGGCGGACACCGCCACCGGGGCCGGCATACTCTGCCCGGCCCAGGCTGCGAACCCTACGGCCAGCGACACGGGGTATCCGCCGACGTCCAAAATTGCACCTCCCGCGAGGGCGGGATCAAACAGGCGTCCCGACCGCTCGGCAGCAGCGAACCCTACGCTCGCGCTCAGACGCCGCAGCTCTCCGATCTCGCCGCTGCGAAGAACTGAGCGCAGTTCGTTCGCGAGCGGCCCGAACCGGAATTTGTAGGCCTCAAGGAAAGGGAGTTGTGTCTGCTGGGCAACGGCCAGCACCTCGGCGGTGGCGTCGACCGTTGGGGTGACCGGTTTCTCGCAGAGCACCGCTTTGCCCGCTCGGAGGGCCGCGATTGCGAGCTCCGCGTGGGTGGTGTGCACCGCGCCGATGTAGACGGCATCGATGTCGTCGCGCTCCAGAATTTGTGCGTAAGTTCCGCTGGCCTTCGCGTTGTGGTCGCGGGCGAAGACCTCTGCCCGATCGGCGTTGGAACTTCCCACCGCGTGCAAAACACCGTGCTCGGATCGGGTCAATGAGTCCGCAAAATTGGCACTGATAGCTCCGGGGCCGAGCAGGGCCCACCGTGTCTTTTCCATGCCGCGACCGTAGCAGGTGGGGTGGAGTTAGCGAGAATTCCGGCGCCGAATCGTGGTTTCTACCAGCCTCTTTGCCGCAGGACGATCGTAGTCACCGTTCAGAATGCTGCCGGAGGTCCACCACAGCTTTAAGCCCTCATCGGTGACGGCGAGGGAGCCCAAGCAGTTGTCGAACCACGGGCCCTTGATGTTCTTCCAGCGGAACGGGAGCCCCTTCACCCCGGCCGAGCGTGCCATCCGGCGAGTGAGAGTCGACGACAAACCGTACGAGACCACAGCAGTGAAGGATCTCACCAGGATGGGCAGTGGGTTGCGGATGGGCGAGCAGACGGCTTGGATGATGCGGCTGCCGCTAGTGCGTTCCACCTCCGAGACGTAGGAGTAGTGCACGTCACCGGAGAGAAAGGTCACTGTCTCGGGGGCAGGTCCGCGCTTGCCATCAGCAACCTGAACCGCCAGCCGGGCGAGGGCGCGGAAGCTTTTCTGGAACGCTGCCCAGTGTTCCAAATCTAAGCCTTGCCGGAGTTTCTCACCCCAGCGGGCAGCTCGGGCACCCCAGGCGCCTTCGGAGATGGCTTCGTTCCAGGACTCCAAGTGGTGCAACCCGGTGGGCAACAGGAAGGGGAGTGAGGTGCCGATGAGCAAGTGCCGGAAGCCGCCGTGCATTTGCTCGTCCAGCCAGCGCGTTTCGGTTTGGTCGATGACCGCGCGATTAGCCGGATCCAGCTCTCGGGCGGCCCTCGAGTCGAGCACGATCAGCCGGGTGTCTCCGAAGTCGCGGGCAAAACTCCACCGGTAGCTGGCGGGGTCGCGGTCACAGCGGTCGGCGAACTCGTCGAGGGCCTCGGTGACATCGATCTCATCCGGGCCGGTGTGCTCTGCGATGAGCCGCCAGATGGGGTCATCGGCCCTCTCCGTTGGAGCGAGATTGCCAAGATGTTGGTAGAGCCAGTACGACGCGAGGCCGGCGACAATTCGGCCGCGCCACCAGGAGGTTTCTTCCATTTGTTCGCGCCAGGTGAGGGAGGCGTTCCAGTCGTCGCGGATGTCATGGTCATCGAAAATCATCGCGGTCGACACGGTGGAGAGCAGCCAGCGGTTGGCGGGGTCTGACCACGCCAATCGGTACAGGTAGGCGTACTCCTCGAAGTCGGCGAGCTCGTCGCCGGGTGGCTCACTAATGTCGCGCCGCTGTTCGATGAACTCCTGCATGGCCGCGCTCGTCGAGTCCGCGTAGACCTGGTCGCCGAGGAACAGGAGCAGATCGGGCCGGCGCGGTGAGGCATCCGCCTTATTCGTGGTGGTGTTCGTCAGATCGTTGGCGAGCTGAATGGCCGTGGCGCGGAGGGCGTCGATTCCGTGGGTGGCGTTGCCTGCGGCGTTGTGCGGAACGCTGGTGCGGCAGGATCCGAACGACATCGTCAGGGGTCGGCCCGGTTGAAGGGTCGAGATCGACGACGGCGGGAAGGTGGAGGTGGGCTCGGGCCACTCCTGGGTGCCGTTGATGTGTAGCCGGTAGTGGTGGATGGTGCCGGACGGGAGATTATCGAGCTGGACAAGCGCGTAGTGGTGGCCGTGCACGGCGAAGGTGCGGACTGACCACGTTTGCTCCCCCGCAGTTACCTCGACGGTGGCGGCGTGCTGAGTTTCACACCAGACGGCCGCGGAGTGCTCGTCGACGTACCGCAGCATGGGCCCAAGAATCAGAGGCGAACTCGTCATTGTTCAGTTGTACGCCTCCGCAACAACTACTGCTAGTGACCGAACCACTACCGCCTGGCCTACTGCCGCACTACTGGTTAATTACTGAACACTACGTATATCAAGCTGCACAATGCTGCATTGGTACGGCACTGTGTTGGATTCCCTTCGCTGTGCCGATCTGATCCCGTACGTTCTCGCAAGGAGAGCCGCCGTGGCCTCCGAGACAGACCGGGGATGAGCCGTTGACCGCACCTTCAGACACAAAGACTTCGCCCAAGCGCCAGAAGACTATGGCGG
>DASYMY010000272.1:0-1697 GCA_036008825.1 Glaciihabitans sp. | reverse complement strand
TCCCTGCGTTGGCGACCATCAGGCCAGAGATGAACGTGTCCGCCGCCTTGGCCAGGCCGTCGGCCGAACGATCCGCCGCCTTGGTGAGAAGCTGACCGTCGTCACGCACCTGACGCGCGTCAACGTCATCCACCTCGAAGGAGAAGTACTTGCTCTGGTCGATGAGCAGGGTCTCGTCCGCCGTGGTGAGCGTCTCGGGGTTGATGACCGTGACGTTCTTGACGTAAGTCGAGATAGTCGGGTCGGTCAGGGTCCCGATGTGGACGGTGTCGCCGAATGCGGCGATTTCGCCCTCATAGTCGCGGTTGACTACGCCCGACTGGGCGAAGACGTACTTGCGGGGGAGGGTGGTGAGCAGTTCTGCCGCCCATACCTCAGGAATGAAAAGATCAACGGCCATTTCTGGCACTCCTTATGTTAGTGAGCTGCAACCGTCACTTTTTCGGGTTCAGCAGCTTGTCAAGTCGCCCATCAGCCCGGGCTTTCATGATTTCTTCAGGCTTCATGCCTTTGAGCTGTTCGCGGGTAAGCTGTTCGGTGTTGGCCGCCTTGACGTCGCCGCCTTTAGCGCCACCGCCGAAGTCAACCGGGGCGGGCTTCTGCTCACCACGGAACTTCAGCAACTCATCCGCACTCGCTTCCAACTCTTCGAGAGTCGAGCCTGACAGCAACGAAGCGGGGACACCCTTCGCGACCGACACGTCAGCCTTGAGGGCTTTCGCTTCAGCGGCGGCGGCCTTAGCCTCTGCCACAGTGACACGGTCGTTCAGGCGTTCCTGTTCGCTCTTCTGTGCTTCAGTCAGGGTGTCGAATTCCTTCGCCTTGGTGGCGTTCTCCTTCGCCCGGTTCTCGTTCTGCCGCGAGAGAGCCTTCCACTTGGTAGCTTCGGCCTCCCAGTCAGTTACCTTCACGTCAGCCGCAACACCATCGGTGTTGGTAGCTTCGGCAGGCTTACCGTCCGCCGTTTTGGTCGCTGCGTTGGCAGCTGTTGCGGTTTCGGCAGGTTTAGCGTCGTCAGCCATGATTTGTTCCCGTTCCGGGTCGAGTGCCTAAGCACTACTTGATTGAAGATGGGCCGTCAAAGTGTTGACCCTTTACCGTGAGGAGGGGGCCAAGTTCGCCGTGGTCCCTCACCAGTAAAACCTTGCGGTAATCGACTGCACTGCGAGCGTCGTCCGACGAAACACCGAATCGTTCTTCGATGGCCGCGTGCGTGTCGCTCAATTGCTGTTCGTCGATCACTTGTCCGGGGTCTGAACCCCCGAGAATTGGGGCGACACCGCAGTCACAGCCCGGATGAATGGGCTGCAACCGGCTTTTGTGGTATCGCTGTGTCGAGGCTACGTAGCAGAGCCCACAGTTCTCGGACCCCGTGAGAACTCGACGGTGGCCAACTACTCGGCTATCGCCGGAGAGGACACGTCGAGCGGTGTGGGTCTTGGTGAGCTGAAGGTCTGTCATAGCCATGTTGAGGGCGCGCTTCAACCCTCGATCTGCCGCCTCGCGAAGTGTGGCACCGTTAGATAGTGCGGTCCAGACCTCTACTCCCGCGCGACGGTAGACGTCGCTTGGGATAACCCCCCGGATTGCTTCCCCCGTGACATCGGCCATTGAGAGGCCCGTAGGCCTGGTCACTTCGCCGGTCATTTGAGAGAGCAACGTTGCCAGGTAGGCATCCGTTAGGGTGGCGACGCTGC
>DASYMY010000271.1:0-1757 GCA_036008825.1 Glaciihabitans sp. | reverse complement strand
GGTGCGTGAGCGCGCGGTTGCGCTGGTGTTTGAGCAGGTAGAGCAGTATTCGTCGCAGTGGGCGGCGATCACCTCCATCGCGGCGAAGGTCGGGGTGTCGGCGGAGACCTTGCGGCGGTGGGTGCGCGACGCCGAGGGTGCCGGAACGGCAGTCACGTCCGCGGAGTCAGGTTCGGAGCGGGTGCGTGAGCTCGAGCGGGAGAATCGTGAGTTGCGGCGGGCTAATGAGATTTTGAAGGCAGCGTCGATTTTCTTCGCGAGGGAGCTCGACCCTCGACCGCCGCACTCGTAACGTTTATCACTGACCATAGGGACCGGTTCGGAGTCGAGCCGATCTGTGCCGTGCTGACCGAGTTCGGCATCACGATCGCTCCGTCCACCTATTATGCCGCCCGCGCGCGCCCGATATCGGCGCGCGCGGTGCGGGATGAGGAACTGAAGAAGGAAATCCAGCGGGTGTGGGACGGGAATTACCGGGTCTATGGTGCCCGGAAAATATGGTGGCAGTTGCGGCGTGACGGGATCGCGGTGGGTCGGTGCCGGGTGGAGCGGCTCATGCGGGTGATGGGCCTGGCCGGCGCGGTGCGCGGGAAGACCGTGCGCACCACCGTGCCCGATCCCGGTGGTGTTCGCGCGGCGGACCTGGTGAAACGGCAGTTCATCGCGGGTGCGCCGAATCGGTTGTGGGTGGCGGACTTCACCTACGTCGCGACGTGGTCGGGCACGGTGTATGTCGCGTTCGCGATCGATGTGTTCTCCCGCAAGATCGTCGGCTGGTCGGTGAGCATGTCCAAGGAGACCGGTCTGGTGCTCGAGGCTATCGAGCAAGGTCTGCGTCAGCGTGACTATCGCTGGGTTGAGGGGCAGGACAAGCTGATTCACCATTCTGATGCGGGGAGTCAGTACACTTCTTTCCGGTTTACGCAGCATCTTGTCGATTCGGGTATTGATGCGTCGATCGGTACTGTCGGTGATGCTCTGGACAACGCGCTCGCCGAATCCACTATTGGTCTTTACAAAACCGAGTTGATTAAACCGAATGGGCCATGGCACAATAAAAGCGACGTCGACGTCGCTACCGTGTCGTGGGTGGAGTGGTACAACAGTCAGCGACTCCACGGAGCGTGCGGTGGCAGGCCACCCGTCGAGTTCGAGACCCTGTATGGGTCAGGCGACCTGGTCAGTCTGGTCGCCTGACCCCAACAACGAGTCTCTACCGAACCCGGGGCGGTTCAAGCGAGCGGTGAGCCCAGCGGTTGCCACGGTCGGGTTGCGAGCACGAGAGGGAGTCGTACAAGGGGTCGCCGTACTACTCGCCGAAATCGGGCGGAATGGCTGAGCAGGCTGTCGAGCTGCGGATCTGGAGGCATTGTGGGATGCCGTTCGTGGCGAGACGGGCCTTCGCGGACGAGGAACTGGAGCGCTTGCGCGGGGTTCCCGGAGATCGGCCGGGACGCTGGTGGGTTCTCTACCCACGCCCGGTCCGTCAGTTCACCTCGGCCAACCACCGCACACGACTACCAGACACCCAGCTCAACCGCCTACAGGACACGCCCTAGGGCCGAAGCGCCGGGCCCGCGTCACCTAGATGATTGATTCCGTGAAGGTCATGTGATGTGGGGCCTGCGTTGAGGCGAGAGAGGAGGGTGCTCGAAGATCAATGTGTGACGAAAGACCTGAACACCCTCCTGACCTCATTGTATGTCTTGATCGACGATCATGTGATTGCACCCCGTACTGGTCGTGGGCGTCGGCCG
>DASYMY010000270.1:0-2626 GCA_036008825.1 Glaciihabitans sp. | reverse complement strand
GCTGCCGGTGAGGTTGTTCCCATTGGTTGGGTTGCGGTGGGGGATCCTGCTCAGCTGTTCTCGCCCGAAAAGCATGACGAAATTTGGGCTGTGCAGAAAGGGCTGGGCTTTGTGGGCACCGTGTATGGGGTTCCGCCCGGCACGTCAATGCGGGAGTTGATGCAGCAGCAGTCCGACTCTTATGGCGCACACCGAGACGATCGAATTCTCTAGGCGGCACGGCTGCATGGGTAGGGTGAAGGAATGAGCCGCGAACTTCTTGACCTCGCCCGCACCGTTGCCCTGAACGCCGGAGCGATGGTAAAAACCCGTCGCGCAGAAGGTGTCACGGTGGCTGACCTTAAGTCGTCCCCTGTGGATGTGGTCACGCTCGCCGACCGGGAGTCGGAGACTCTGATTCGCTCACTGCTGGCCGAGGCTCGCCCCGACGACGGCTTTTTTGGTGAAGAAGGCGCAGCCGACCTAGGCACCAGCGGACTGACCTGGGTGGTTGACCCCATCGACGGCACCGTGAACTATCTCTACGACATTCCCCAGTACGCCATCAGCATTGCCGTGGTTGAAGGTGGCCCTGACCCGCTCACCTGGCGAGCGCTCGCCGGCTGCGTGTTTAACCCGGCGTCGGGGGAGCTGTTTAGTGCAGCCGAGGGTGGGGGAGCCTTCTTGGGTGAGCGCCCCATTCATGCGGCAGCACCGGTTGACATGTCGCAGGCGCTGGTGGGAACCGGCTTCTCGTATAGCGCCGAGACGAGAGCGCTGCAGGGCGCCGTGGTCGCGCAGCTGTTGCCTGAGGTGAGAGACATCCGCCGTTTTGGTGCCGCTGCTTTAGATTTGTGCGCGGTAGCCAACGGCCGTCTGAACGCGTATTACGAGCGTGGATTGAGCCCGTGGGATCATGCGGCCGGCGCGCTTATTGCGCGCGAAGCTGGGGCTGTTGTTCTGGGGTGGGATGGCGCGGCGCCCAGTAAAGAATTCATCATTGCCGGGCAATTGGACCTTGTTAATCGGCTGGAAAAACGCCTCAAAGAGCTGGGTGTATAAACAGCAGGTGGCCAAAATCTAGATTTTTGGCTAAGCTCGGCTAGTTCCGTTATCTGTCTGTGATTTTTGATCGCCCAGATTCCACCCGAAGAATCGAATCGCCTCCTTCACGGTGTGTTCGTGTTTATAGGAGATACCCGCTTGCTTTCCCGCTCCCGTGGCCTTGTGCAGTGTGCTCTACAGGCGCACCCGACCCCGGGAACTCGAAGCATATGAGCGAGATGGAACCTCAGGCCCTGACCCGTCGGGAGCTCCGCGAACGCGAAGCAGCCGCAGCGGCAGCAGCAAGTCGCGCACCTCGCTCTTCGCGTCGCGCGAACGTAGCCACGCAGGTGCCCGAAGTTCCTGTGGCACCAGCCGCTGCACGACTAGCTGATGAGCCGCAGATTCCGGCTGCACAGATTCCGTCCGTCGCCCCTGTCGCGATCGATGAGCTGGACTTCGCTCCGCTCAACCCGCCGACCGCGCCGATTGCGACTTCTCAGTCTCGTTCCTCCGCTCGCCGCTCCGCGTCGCAGAGCACGCCAAGTGCCAAGCGTCCGCCGCGTCGTGCCGACACCGGCCGCACTCGCCGCAGTGCACCCGACGCTCGCCCAACGGCAGCCCCCGGGGCAATGCGTAAACGCACCGCCTCCCGTCTTGTCTCCTTCGGCGCCCTGTTGGGCGCCGGTGCTTTGCTGGTGAGCTTGTCTGTGCCAGCAAACCTCTTCCTCGTGGAGAGCTCAACGGCCATGATGGCTGCAGATGCTCCGGCCGACGTTCAGGGCCAGGTGCTTCCTGCGACCGAATCCATCCAAGCGGCAGCCCCGGTCGAGCGTGGCGCGTGGGACGTTGCCACCCCAGCCGAACTTCGCTCCGCCTCGATGATTCGCGTTGACACCTCGTACACCGTCAACAACGACGGTGCCGTGCGTTGGCCTTTCCCTGTTGCTGTTCCGATCAGCGATGGCTACGGCGCCCGGGTCTCCCCGTGTAGCGGCTGCTCCAGCCAGCACAAGGGAACCGACTTCACCCCCGGCGTTGGTTCGCCTATCGCGGCAATCGCCGACGGCGTTGTCAGCGTCAAGCAGGACTCAGCATGGGGCTTCGGCTACCACGTAATGATCGACCACGTTGTCGACGGCCAGAAGGTCACCAGCCTCTACGCGCACATGATTTCTGGCTCCAGCGAGCTGCAGGTGGGCGACGTTGTCACCAAGGGCGACTTTGTTGGCGAGGTGGGCACCACGGGTGCATCCACCGGCCCTCACCTTCACTTCGAGATTCGCCTCGACGGTGTTCAGGTGAACCCGTTCCTGTGGCTGCAAGCCCACACGAACTAACAACTACTTCCGCATATAACAATGGCCAGCCCTCGGGCTGGCCATTGTTATCTGTGTGGGGCTGAGCGCTGCTGCGCCCCGCCCCAGGGGTCTTAGTCTCGGCGGATGAGCCACACGGTGGTGTCGGCGGGTAGTGCAGCTTCGGAGAGCGCTTCACTGGAGACAAGGATGTCGCCAACGGGCAGCTCAACGGCGACATCGCCCGTGTTCGCGATTACAGTCACCTCACCGTTGGCGAACGCGACCACAGACTCGCCATAGCC
>DASYMY010000269.1:0-10087 GCA_036008825.1 Glaciihabitans sp. | reverse complement strand
ATCTCGGCCAACGTCCTGAACCCTGGACCAATCGATACGGGCTGGATGGACGACGACATCAGGGCCCACCTCACCGAGCGGCAACCGTGGGGCAGGCTCGGAACCCCCGCCGACACCGCTCGCTACGTTGCCTTCCTGCTTTCACCGGAGGGACGCTGGGTGACCGGACAATTGCTGCACTCCGACGGAGGGTTCTCGGCCGCCTACTGACCGGCCACCAACTGAGCGGTCGCCTACTGAGCCGCCCGCAACCACACCGTTGTGTCGGCACCGATGGCGCCATTCTCCAGCGGGCTGCTAGCGATCAGTACCTCAGTTCCATCCTGCTCTCCCCTCCCGGGTGGCAGGGCATACGCCTCAGAGCCGAAGTTGGTCACCACCTCCCACCCGTTCGGGCGACGGAAGTGCAGCACATCCGCTCGGCCCGTGTTGATCCACTCGAGCCGCTCCTCAGTCTGCAACTCTCGACGCATCTGCAGGGCACGCCGGTACAGGTGCAGGGTCGAGCCGGGGTCGGCCTCCTCCCGCGCCACCGAGTACTCCTCAAACCACGCCGGCTGAGGAAGGTGCGACCCATTCGAGCCGAAGCCGAACGACTCGCCGGAAGCCCAGGGCAGCGGCACGCGGCATCCGTCTCGCCCCCAATCTTCTCCCTCGCTACGAAAGAAGGTGGGATCCTGCCGCTCGGACGCAGCAATCTCTGCCACCTCATGCAGTCCCAACTCTTCGCCCTGGTAGAGGTAGCTGGAGCCGGGAAGCGCCAACGTAAAGAGGGTCGCAGCGCGGGCGCGGCGCTCGCCGGCAGCACGATCAAGCGCAGGAATGCGCCCACCGGAGCGCACCCACTCGAGGCCATGTTTGACGGTAGGCCGCCCGGATTCATCACGGTCCGCATGCGGCAAACCGTACCGAGTGGCGTGCCGAACAACGTCGTGGTTCGACAGCACCCAGGTGCTCGACGATCCAGACTCGGCAGCCAGTTCCAAGTTGTCTTGAACAACTCTCCGAAACTGTTCCGCATCAAAATCGGCCTCAAGCAAATCAAAATTGAACGCCTGGCCAAGACTTTCCGTGCTCGCATACAACGGCACACGCGAGCGGTCAACCCACGCCTCCGCCACCGCCGTTCGAGGCGGATCGTACGAGTTGAACACCTGGCGCCACTCCGCATACACCTCGTGAACATCATCACGATCAATAAGCGGATGACTCCCGTCTCGAGGTAGCGCGTCCAATTCCGCCCGGGACGGCAGCGGCTCGGTGAGGTCTTTCGTGAGCATGTGTGCGACGTCGATACGGAACCCGTCGACTCCCCGGTCCGACCAGAACCGTAGGGTCTTCACAAAGTCGGCGCGCACCTCGGGGTTTGACCAGTTGAAGTCAGGCTGCTCTGTGGCGAAGTTGTGAAAATACCACTGGCCGTCGGCCACTCGCTCCCAGGCTGGTCCGCCGAAGACTGATACCCAGTCGGTCGGCGGCTGCGATCCGTCAGGCCCGGTTCCATCCCGGAAGATGTACCGGTCGCGCTCCGGTGAGCCAGGCTCGGCAGCCAGCGCTTCCTTAAACCACTCGTGCTGGTCAGAGCTGTGGTTGGGCACAATATCAACAACAACGCGGATGCCACGGTTGTGCAGGCTCTCCACGAGGGTGTCGAAATCGTCGAGGGTTCCCAGCCGCGGGTCGACGTCGCGGTAGTCGGCAACGTCATAGCCGCCATCGGCCAGAGCGGAAGGGTAGAACGGGCTTAACCAGATAGCGTCGACGCCCAGTTCTTGCAAATAGTCGGCCTTCGAGATGATGCCCTGGATGTCGCCCAGGCCGTCGCCATTCGCGTCGGCGAAGCTGCGGGGGTAGACCTGATAGACAACAGCCTGGCGCCACCACGGAGGCGTCTCGGCGGCGGTCATGGTGGCAGGGGTGGTTGCGGCGTTGGTGGTAGTCACGAGGGTGTTTCTCCAATTGTGTTGTGGGTCTCGGTGCCGATGCGCTTAGCCCTTGACGGCGCCCTGTGTCACGCCTTCCATCACCCACCGCTGGGTGAACAGGTAGACGATGATTGCCGGTGCCATGGCCATCAGGTACGAGGCAAATGACACGTTGTAGTTGTTGCTGAACTGGGTCTGGAAGATGCTCTGCACCACCGGCAGGGTCTGCAGTGCCGGGTCGGAGGTGATTAGCGACGGCATCATAAAGTCGTTCCAGGAGGCCAGGAAGGCGAAGATCCCCACCGTGGCGCTCATTGGGGCGAGCAGGGGAAAGATCAGGCGCCAGAAGGTCTGCCAGGTCGTGGCTCCGTCAATTCGTGCGCTTTCTTCCAGCTCCGAGGGGATCGAGCGCAAGAAGGCCGTAAACAGCAGAATGCTGAAACTCAGCTGGAACATGATGTGCAAAATGGTGACACCAAGCGGGTTGTCGAGCCCGGCGAGCCCGGTCAACTGAATCTGCGGGAGAGCAACTACGGGAAACGGGATGAACATGGCGGCAAGCAGGTAGAAGAACGACCAGCGGAACAGTCGGTGGTTCCAGTTGCGCGAGATCGCGTAGGAGGCCAGTGCTCCGAGGATCACGGTTCCGGCGACGGTGCCAGCGGTGATGAGGGCGGAGACGAGGAACGCGGCAGGGAAGTTCGTGAGGTTCCAGGCCGTAACAAAGCCTTCAACGCTGAAGGGAGCTGGCAGTGAAAACGCGTTACCGTCGACCGCTTGCGCCTGAGTTTTGAACGCCATCGAAACGGTCACGTAGAGCGGCACAATTACCGTGACGGCGCACAGCAGCAGGATGATCGTCAGCGGCAAGCTCGGCTTTGTGCCGCCATTGCCGCCATTGCCGCGGTTGGCAGTGGGGGTACGGCGTGCTTTGCCGTCCTCCAAGGTTTTGGTGCCTTCGATGTTCTCGACGGCGAGGGCTGGTTGTACTGACATCAGACTGAGTTCCTTCCGCGGGTGATCCGAAGTTGGATCAGGGAAATCAGCACAACGATGACGAAGAACATCGTCGCGTTGGCCATTTGGTAGGCGTAGTCGCCTCCGGTGAATCCGGTGACAATCGTCATCGGGATGCTGCGGGTGGCCGTTCCCGGCCCACCGTTGGTGAGGCCAACGATGATGTCGTAGGCATTCAAAAAGTTTTTGAAGCCCAGGATCACGTTGATCACGACGTACCCGGCGACGAGCGGCAGGGTGATTCGGAAGAGCTGCTGCCACTTGCCTGCCCCGTCAATGTCTGCAGCCTCATACACCTCGCCAGGAATGGCGAGTAGCCCCGCAATGTAGATCAGCAGGGTTCCCGGTATCGCCTGCCAGGCGGTGACAATCACGATGGCGACCCAGGCCAGATCGGGGTTGGCGAGGATGCTCTCACTCAGCACGCCGATTCCGGTGGTCTGCCCAAACGCGGGGAGCGAGTTGGAGAAGAGGAAGTTGAAGACGTAGGCGATGATGATGCCCGACACCACCATGGGGATAACAAAGATGGCGCGCAGTCCCATTTTGAGTTTGATGCGAGCCGTCAGCCCCACGGCGAGCAAGAATGCCAGCACGTTCACCAGCACAACCGTGACGGCAGCAAAGCCGAAGGTGAACAAGTAACTGGCGAGGATGGCCGGGTCGGAGAACATGGCCACATAGTTGATCAGCCCAACGAACTCCCAATCGCCAAATCCAATTGAGTTAGTGAAGCTGAAGAAGATGCCGATGATTGCTGGCACCGTAATGGCGAGGGTGAACAGCGCGAGGCTGGGGATAAGGAAGGCGTAGTAAATGCCCTCGACTTTTGGCTTACGCCGGGTGGGTGCAGATGTTGATGTCATGGTGGGCTTCCTTGCCTACTGCCTAAGCGCGAGTCGCGCCCAGTCCGCATCGAGTGTTCGGAGTGTGCTCACCGCGTCAGCGCCGAGGGCAATGGCCTGCGTGTAGTTCTCGGTGGGAATGGTGAGCGGGATCGCCTTGGATGCTCCTTGATAGAACTCTGCGGCGTCGTAGTACTGCTTCATACCAACAATGCGGGGGTCGGTGACCGGTGCAGCATCGGTGGTGGTGCCGTAGCCGAGCTGGGCTGCGTTGTATTCGTCCATCACCTCTTGTTGGAAGAGGTAGCTCAAAAAGTCGCGCGCGGCTTCCTTGTGTTCAGACACCTCCGGAATCCACGCAGCCAGGTCGATGTTGACCCGCACTTCGAGATCCTCAGGATCATCCGTCATGGGCAGCGGAAACGTTCCCACCGCCAGATCGGGAGCGGTTTTCGCGATCTCGCCAAACGCCCACGGCCCCTGCATGTACATGGCCGCCTGCCCCTGAGCGAAGGCCAGGTTTCCGTCGCCGTACCCCTTGCTGGCGGCATCCGCATTGGCATAGTTCTCAATCAGGTACTGCATGCGCGTGACGGGTTCGGCGAAGTCTTTCTCAAACGAGACGGGCGAATCGGGGCCCACTTCGGTGCCGAGCTCGTTCATCTCTTCGTAGAAGTCGGCGACCTCGACCATGCCGCCAACCGTGTAGTCGAACCACCCCTGGGCGACCGTCCACGGCTCTCTGAACGTGCCGTAGAAGGGTGTGATTCCGGCCGCGAGAAGCGCGTCGCACACGGTGATCAACTCGTCATAGGTGGTCGGAATTGCGAGGCCCTGTTCCTCGAAAATCTGAGCGTTGTAAATGACGGATGCCGCCATCACCGAGTACGGCAAGACACTGGTGCGTCCCGGATAGGTTGCGTACTGGTCGACCAGGTCCTGCACTTCGGGGAGGATGCGCTCAGCCTCCGGCATATCGGACAGGTCGCTGAGGGCGCCGCGTTCCATAAACCGCGCCATCTCCATGTTGTAGTTCAGCAAGCCCAGGTCGGGCGGGTTGCCCCGGAGAAAACCGGCCTGCAGATTCGACGAGGTGTCGAATACCACCTCAACGTCATCGTTTTGGGCGTTGTACTCGGCGATGAGTTCACGGAAGTAGGGGATTGCCTCAGGTTTGCTGAGGTGGAACCGCACCGTCTCGGGCCCGGAGCCGCCGGCGCCTGCACACCCCGCCAAAGTCCCGCCGACCAGGAGGAGGCCAAGGGTGGCGGCTAACACGCGAGGTTTGCGGCGGAAAAATCGAAACACGTCATTGTCCTTTCGAATAGCATCATTGCTAGGCACGCGTTGGTTCGGAGAGTAGATTTAGGCTCCAAATCAAAGGCACTGCGACAATGATGCAACACGACGTCGAAGGGGTCAAGAGCTGTGCAGTCACTATCACCAGAATTGCGTGTGGCACCGCGAGCGAGTCTTGACGCGATGCTCGCCTTCGCGTGGGATGCCGACGTTTTTGTCAGCACTGATGCCATGGAGGCGACAGGGCTGACCCGCTCCACCGCCATTGAGGCCCTCGATGAGCTGATTGGGATGGGGCTGTTGCGGGAGCTTCCCAACGCTCGTGCCGTTGGCGAATACAGCAAAGGTCGCCCGTCCCGTCGCTTTGAGTTGTGTGCTGATGCCGCGGTTGTTGTGGGAATGGACGCGGGCCGATCGCACTTGACCACCACGGTCGCTGACCTTCGCGGCAATGCGCTCGTCCGGCAGACCACCGACCTCGATGTGGCCCGCGACAGTGCCGACGAGCGACGCGCAGCAGTGTTGCTCGCCATCGATGCCGCCTTGAACGAGGCCCAATTAACACGAGCGGATGTCGCTGCCGTCTGCATTGGGGTGCCAGCACCGGTGAACTCCGAGGGCCGATCGCCCGAACACCGCGAAGGCTTCTGGCAGCGAATGAACCCCTGTCTGCGGGAGGCGCTGGCGGAGTGGGCTCCCCTCGTTCGTATCGAGAATGACGCGTCGCTTGCTGCGGTCGCCGAAGGGTCCGTTGGCGCTGCCGTCGGCTGCGACGACTACGTGGTGTTGCTCGCCGGCGACCGGTTTGGAGCCGGTGTTGTCATCGACGGGCACCTCCTCCGCGGAGCGCACGGTGGTGTCGGCGAAATGGTCGCGCTCGACTTCGTTTTAGGTGTTGAGACGGTATCCGGTGTGGGGTCGCAGCTGACGGAGTGGGTTCGTGCCGCCGTTGCCGCGGGTGAGCTGCCCGACGGCCACCCCTTCACCGGTGCGCCGGTCGAAGAACTCACCGGACGCGCGGTGCTCGATCTTGCCCGAGCCGGGGACGACTGGTCCTGGGGTTTTGTGGAGCGAGCCAGTGCAGTGCTGGCCCGTATTGCCGCGGTTTTTGGCAGCCTGTATGACCCGGCGCGAGTCATCGTCTCCGGCGCGGTAGCGGACGGGCTTGAGGAAGTCCTCGAGATCGCTCGCATGCGTGTGCCGGCCGAACTCGACCTCCCTGCGCCCGAACTGGTGCTCTCCAGCCTGGGCGCGGGCCTTGTGGCAACCGGTGCGGTCTCCGCCGCGGTGGAGTCGGCGCGCGCCGGCATCCTCCACCTGCGCTAGCAGCTCCGCCCGGCCACACACCTGTGCTGGCTGCTCCGCCCGGCCACAATCATGCTGATCCTGGCCTCGGTTACCGCCGCTGGCGTTTGGGCAGAGGGTGCGCTGTCGTTAAAGACGGCAATCCCCAACCGCCGGCCGTAACACCCGCGGAAACTCAAGGCAGTCCCGAGGCCCGGTGACCGGTTTGGCGACTTTAGCGACAGGCGCCCCGGCAATCAGCCCCAAAACCTAGCAGCGCAGCCTCAAAACCTACCCATGTTGCCCGAACCCTGCCCGCACAGGCCCTCTGCACAGTGACACGATGGACGAATGCAAAGCCGTCACGTCAGCCGAGTCATCGCCGCATCCCCGCAGGAAGTGTACGACTTCGCCGCCAACCCCGAGAATCTGCCGAAGTGGGCGGCGGGCCTCGCCCAGGCGGAAGTTGAGCGCCGCGGGGACCTCCTTCTCGTGGACTCTCCCATGGGCCAAGTCGAAGTGAAGTTCGTCCCGCGTAATACCTACGGCGTCCTCGACCACGACGTGACCCTCCCGACGGGCACCACCGTCACCAACCCGGTGCGTGTACTGGCCCACCCGGACGGCGCCGAGATCCTATTCACTGTCCGCCAGATTGAGCTCACCGACGAGGAGTTTGAGCGCGACGTCACCCTGGTCGAGGCCGACCTTGACCGGCTCAAGGCGATCGTCGAGAACCGCTAGCGGCGCCGAAAAGTAGCTAGGCCGATCAGCACAATGCCCGAAAGCGCGATGGAAGCGGATGCCACCAGCGCCAAGGTCCCGGTCCAGCTCTCCGGTCGCGCGACAACCGTCCCGTTGCCATCAGCCCTGACCCACTCGCATTCGCGACCGAGCGGCCAGTAGCTAAACCGCCCCTCGACGATCCCCGGGGCTTCGCTGATGATTGCCAGCGTCGATCGCGGCCCGTCGACCAAGCAACCATATTCAAGGCCGTGGTAGGTGGCGATGAGGTGGGCGAACGTAATCACCATCAGCACCATAAATGCCCCCAGCGTGAACAGCCCCAGCCCCCACCGCATGGGGCTGCCACCGTTGGACCGCAAGCTCATGACGCCAACATACTCCGCAGACCCTGAAACAGGCTCGTTCAATAGTTGCTGACGTTACCCATAGGCGGATGACCCGCGCCCGGGGCATCCGCCGTAGCTCTAACTGGGGTGAGAGGCCGACAGCGCCGCAACGATTGTGGATACGCCGAACTCCCAGGCGCGGTCGACGTCCCCGCCGAGGTTGAAGCCGCCGTTGAGTTCCATGCTGATGAATCCGGTGGCCCACGCGGTCATTGTTCGCGCAGCTTCGAGGGCATACTCCTCACCGGCGAGGTCGGTTGCCGTGCGGAGTATCGCCGCGCTTGCTTCGAGCACCACCTCGTTGCGGAGGCTGGGCGACCCGGGTTGCGGGCCCATTACCAGCTGAAACACCGCGGGGCGCTCCTTCCCGAACGCACGCAGGCCGTTGGCTAGTTGCCCGGCACTCGTTGTTGTATTGAGGCGTCCGGCGAGGTCGGTGAGGGCGTCTTCGGCTACCAGCTGAATAAGCGCCTCACGGCTCGGCACTCTTTTGTAAAGCGACGGCGCGCGCACGCCGACTCGCTGAGCGACGGCCTGCATGGTGACGCCGGCAAGCCCGTCCGCCTCGAGAATCTCGCTCGCGGCGAGAACAATGGCGTCGAGCGAGGTCTTTTCCGGGGTGGGCATGTTTTCAGTATAGCTATTGACAGTAGCCATGATGGCTATGTAGCGTAGCCATCATGAAACTAGGTCCTCACCTCCACCGCATCGGCAACGACATCGTTGCCGTCTACCTCGTTGATACTCCCGACGGAGTGACCATCATCGACGCAGGTCTGCCCGGTCTCTGGCGCGAGCTGTTAGCTGAGCTCAAGTCCATGGGCCGTGCCCTCAGCGACGTCAAAGGCGTCATTCTCACCCACGGCGATTCCGATCACGTGGGATTCGCCGAGCGCTTGCGACGCGAGACCGGTGTTCCGGTCTACGTGCACCCAGCCGACGCGGATCGTGCAAAGGGCGGCGCCAAGCCCAAGAACGCCAAGCAGTCCATGAAGCTTGGTGCGACCGCGGGGTTTTTCGCCTACGCGCTGCGCAAAGGGGGAATCCGCACCCACAACCTCACCGAGGTTGCCCTGGCGCACGACGGCGAAACCCTCGACTTGCCCGGCTCTCCCCAGATCATTGGGCTACCCGGCCACTCCGCGGGTAGCATCGCGATATACATCCCTATTGCGGATGCCGTCTTTGTCGGGGACGGGCTGACCACCCGCCACGTGCTAACCGGCCACAAGGGCCCGCAGCCGGCGCCGTTTACGGACGAGCCGGACCAAGCCATCGCGTCTCTGCGTGCGCTGCTGCCAACGGGCGCCACCTGGGTGCTTCCGGGTCACGGCACCCCGTGGAGTGGGGGAGTGCAGGCGGCCGTTGCGGCAGTCGAGCAAGCGGCGAGAGCCTAGCGAGGGCTTAGCTGGGCGAAGAGGTCCTCACTAGGAGAAATTGGCAATTTGGGCCCAAAACCTCCTAGTGAAGTAGCTCTTTTGGCAAAAAGTCCTAGTCAAGCGCTGGGTGGCAGATGAATCGGGCTCCCCCAGGCCCGGTAACAACGAAGAGGACTCTGGCTGCAGCCGACGAGCCCCCCCGACAGTGGATAAGTTGGGAGCTGCCACAAACAGCTTGCGCGAAGCGCTTCGATGACCTACCGTGGGTGCAAGCAGTTCATCGAAGCGCTTAGACAATGGAGTTATTATGGCCAACATTACCGACGTGGCTCGCGTCGCTGGTGTGTCCATAAGCACCGTCTCGTACGCGCTTTCCGGCAAGCGACCCATCGCTGAGGCCACCAAAACGCGCATCGCACAGGCCGTCAAAGAGCTCGACTATCTCCCCAACGCTGGCGCCCGAATGCTCGCCGGCGCACGCACCAACATCCTTGCGCTGACCGCTCCGATGCACGCCGACACCCACCCGCCGGCACTCATGGCCTTTGTGCTGTCGGTGGTCACCGCCGCCCGCGCTTACAACTACGACGTGCTGCTGCTCACCGAGGGAGAGGCCACCTCAGGCCTTCGCCGGGTTGCCTCCAGTTCCCTTGTCGACGGCATCGTTATGCTCGACGTCACCACAGACGACGAGCGTGTCGACGTTATCCGCGAGCTTGCGATGCCGACCGCTCTCATCGGGGTCCCCAGCGATACCGCCGAACTCACCTGCGTTGACCTCAACTTCGAGGCCGCCGCTGAGCTGGCCATCAACCGACTCGTTGAGCAGGGCCACACCTCGATCGGGCTCATGGGGCACGCTCAGATCCTCTACGAGCGCGGTTCCAACTACGCCCCCCGGTTCCGTGATGCCTTCAACGAGGCCGGTAACGCCGCCGGCATCAGTACCGCATTTCACACGACGGATGCCACCCGCCCGGGCGTTGAGCAATCCCTCGACGCTCTCCGGGCTGAACTGCCGAACCTCACCGCTGTTGTGCTCAACTGCAACGAGAACATTCACGGGATTCTGCTGGAGGTACTGCGGGAACGCGACGTTGCCGTGCCCGAGCAGCTGTCGATTGTCTCGGCCTGCTCCAGCTTCTCGACCGACCACTTTTTGCCGCCCCTCGATGTGATCCCCTTGCCAGCTCAGGAGTCCGGCC
>DASYMY010000268.1:0-2045 GCA_036008825.1 Glaciihabitans sp. | reverse complement strand
GGAATCCCTGTGGTAGCGATTCGAGCAAGGCAGATTCTTCGCCCGTGAGCCCTGTCTGCGTGTCGTCGACGAAGTCTTGGACCCGAACCGGCGGGTAGATCACTGTGCTGTCGCGATCCCACACGTGCGCGATACGGTCAGCTACAAATCGACTATTTGCCGCAAGAGACACCGCTTCTTGCGCACGCTTGTAGTCCAGGGGCTGGAAGGCTCGAGACGCTGCCCGTACTCCAGGGTTACTGCCCCGCATATCCAGTTCGGGAGTCCAGATGTACCGGGCGGGTGTGTGGGCGTACACAAACTTCGGCACGTCGCGGGCTGGCCCCGAGAATCGTGCGTGGTGCGCGAAAAGGTGCGAGCTACACAGGATCCACTCCGCGTCACAATAACCGAGGTTGCGCCAGGTCATTGGCATCACGGGCAGTGCCATTGCTTTGTGGTTGCGTAGAGGAGTCTTCGCTAACCAAGTCTCTCGAACGCGGCCATCTTCGAATCGATCGGGAGCGTCATCCCAGAGGGTTGCGATCTGTGCATCGGGGTAGATGCGCGCTAGTTCAAAGAGAACATTTTCGGAGCCTCCGCGTCGAGACAGCCATTCTTGTACCAGTACGCCTGACAAGTATTAAATCCTCGTGTTGAGTGTTACGCGCGATATCGCGGACTGCATTGGCGCGGCAGGGTTAGACCCTGACGACGTCTAATCGTCACAATTCCGGGGTGCATTGAGCGCTCTGACAATTCAAAAAGTTCAAGGTCACCTGAAGACCTCAACCTCCATACTCTCACAACCGCCCGTTCTACTCGGATTGAAGCGCCGAGCGTTGAGTAAGGCTCAGCCCTCGCAGGCAATACCGTCCTTGTCTCCGTCGCTCTTTGTGTTGAGTGCGTACACCGCGGACGAGAAGAAGGGCGGGCCTTTGAGCGCTCGAGGCTTTTTCGAGACGATGTCACTCTTGATGCCAGCTTTCGCTACGCCATGGGGGTATGCCTTGGTTAGTGCGGTGCAATTGGCGTAGGCGAGCCCGGTGACCTTAGCCGTTCCTGCTGAGGTCTGGGATGTAGTCGTGTAGTTCGTTCGTTTTCCGGTGACGGTCACCGTGATGGCACGTTCGGCGTCAAGAGCGGTGAGTTTGTAGGTGCGACCGGTCGCTCCAGGAATGGCCGTACCGGCCCGCTTCCATTGATAGCTCAAAGCTACGGAACCAGGGCCCCAGGTTCCGGTATTTGCAGTAAGGGTGCTTCCCACCTTGGTCGTCCCGGATGGTTTGGCAATGGTCGAGGCCGTCAACGTGCCGCTGATTGGCGCTGTCGCAGATGTCGTTTTGGTGACTGTGGTGTACCCGGATTTCTTGCCGGTCACCGAGACGGTAATCGTCTTGCCAATGTCGCTGGCAGTCAGTTTGTAGGTCTTTGCGATTGCGCCCGAGATAACGGCTCCACCGCGTTTCCACTGGTAGCTAAGCGTTACTGGTGTTGGTGACCACGTCCCGGTGACCGCGGTGAGTGTTTGCCCGACTTTGGTTGTTCCGGAGATCTTTTGAGTTGGCGCGGTGACCAGCTTGGGTGTTGCTACAGCAGCTTTCACCGTGGGGTACTTCGCAAAGTTCTGCACCGACCACGCAACACCGTTGGCGTCGACGAAGTAACCGATACCTATATCGGTGACGCCGGCCATGATGTTCTTGCGGTGTCCGGGCGAATTTAGCCAGCCCGCAACGACGTTGTTGGACTTATAGCCCATCGCCACGTTCTCGGACGCGGTTGTCCAGCCCTTCGGGATTTGTGTTGAGTAGGACGGGTTGTGTGACATCTTTCCCACTGAGGCCATCTTCTTCGCCCAAGCCCCCGCGACAGCATCCATGGCGGTGTTGCGCTTCAACGCGGGCAAACCGCTGGCGGCCCGCGCTGCGTTGGTCTTCGAGTAGATAGTGCTGATGTCGCTGCTCGCCGCCTGCGCCGGTGTGGGCGCGGTGAGGCCCGTCATGGTGAATGCGAGCACCACCGCGGTGAGGGTGGCGAACAGAGCACGCGTGCGTGAGGTCATT
>DASYMY010000267.1:0-3804 GCA_036008825.1 Glaciihabitans sp. | reverse complement strand
ATTACCGCTGTAATGCGGTCGAATGTGAAGTACTTGGGAATGGATGCCGCCAGCGCGGCGGCCCCGTGCGGATTGTGAGCTGCATCCACCAGCACGGTGGGCTCAATACCAACAACCTGCAAGCGGCCGGGAGAGGTTGCTTTCGCAAATCCCTCGGCGACGATGTCGCCGGAGAGCGGCTGAGTGCCACCGCCGATAAAGGATTCGACCGCCGCGATGGCGAGCGCAGCATTGTGCGCTTGGTGGTCGCCGAAGAGGGGCAGGAACAGGTCAGTGTATGTTCCTGCGAGTCCTTTGACGGTAAGAACCTGACCGCCGACGGCAACCGTGCCGGAGACGAGGGCGAACTCGTTGCCTTCCACTGCCAGGCTTCCGCTGTGCTCAGCCGTCGCACGTTCCAACTCGGCAAGAACGTCTGCGCTTTGACCGGCAGACACTACCGCCGCTTCGTCCTTGATGATTCCGGCTTTAGTGACCGCGATCTCTCGCACGGTGGAGCCCAACCGGTTGGTGTGGTCGAGGGCGATGGGTCCAAACACGGCTACCTGCGCATCGGCAACGTTGGTGGAGTCCCATTCGCCGCCCATACCTACTTCCAGCACTGCGACGTCGATAGGCGCGTCGGCGAATGCGGCAAAGGCCAGTACCGTTAGCGCTTCAAAGAAGCTCAAGGGTGCTTCGCCAGCAGCGACCAATTCCGCGTCCGTCAGGGCAAGGAATGGGGCGATATCGCGCCAGTTCGCCACCAGTGCTTGGTTGCTGATGGGTTCGCCGTCAATCACGATGCGCTCGTTGACCCGCTCCAGGTGGGGGCTGGTCAGCAGGCCGGTGCGCAGATCGTGGGCACGCAGAAGCGACTCGATAATGCGACTGGTTGAGGTCTTTCCGTTTGTGCCCGTGATTTGAATTACCGGGTAGGCACGTTGGGGGTCGCCCAGCATCTCGACAGCACGGCGGGTGGCTGACAGGCGCGGTTGGGGTGCGGCCTCCCCAATGCGCGCCAACAGTTCGTCGTACACCTCACGGGCGTCACGCTCGTAGAGATCGTCGTCATAGTCGCCAACCTCGCGGTCGTCGTCGGCGGGGGCCTCGTCGTGGGTGTTTTTAGACATCAATGATTTCCGACTTCCAAATATCGAACACCAGGATTCCGGCGTTCGAGTATTGGCCCGCACCGATGGTTGTTCGGTGTGAACCTGCTGCTGAGGTCTCTGCTGCGCTCAGTTCGGCGCTGCTGGCCTGGGTGATGGTCACGTTCGGGCTGAGCGTCTCCGCTCCAATGGTCTCACCAAAGGTTGTCAGGGCGGCCACGTCGTCGGCGGATTCCCCGATGATGCTGAGACGGATGCGGTCGCTGACGTTCAGTCCTGCGGCCTTGCGGGTGTCTTGGATCACACGGATGGCGTCACGGGCCAACCCCTCGGCCTGCAACTCAGGCGTAGTTACCGTGTCGAGCAGTACAAATCCTTCGCCAGACAAAAAGGCGATCGCGTTGGCGGCATCCGCGGATTGCAGTTCGAGGTCGAATTCTCCCTCGAGTAGTTCCACTCCGCCCACCACAACGGTGTCTCCGGTTTGTTCCCACTCGCCGGCGCGGGCCGCTTTGATGACGGTCTGCACCTGCTTACCAATTCGGGGGCCGGCAGCACGGGCGTTCACTGACAATTTTTTGCTGATGCCGAACTGTTCGAGGCTGTCATCGGCGAACGGCACAAAGTCGACCGCCTTGACGTTCAATTCCTCGCGGAGGATTTGCTCAAACTCTACGAGGGAGTCGGATTGTCCGCTGACGACCGTGACCCGAGCCAGTGGCAGGCGTACGCGCAAGCTCTTGGCTTTACGGAGCCCCAACCCGGATGAGGCGATTTCACGCACACGGTCCATCACGCTGACGAGCGAGTCGTCTGCGGGGAACTGCTGTGGGTCCGGCCAATCGGTGAGGTGCACACTGCGTCCACCGGTGAGGCCCTGCCAGATCTCCTCCCCCACGAGTGGGATGAGAGGTGCTGCAACACGGGTCAGGGTTTCGAGCACCGTGTACAAGGTGTCGAACGCGTCAGCGTTGTCACCCGACCAGAACCGGTCCCGGCTGCGACGCACGTACCAGTTGGTGAGCACCTCGGCAAAGTCCCGCAGCGATGCAGCGGCTAACGGGCTGTCGAGGGCGTCAAGGTTCTCCGTGACGTCCTCGATGAGGCGGCGGGTTTTTGCCAGCAGATAGCGGTCGAGCACATCGGTGGAGTCGGTGCGCCAGGTTGCCTCATACCCTCCAGCGTTGGCGTACAGGGTGAAGAAGTAGTACGTGCTCCACAGCGGCAGCAGAAACTGGCGCACGCTTTCGCGGATGCCTTCTTCGGTGACCACCAGGTTGCCGCCGCGGATGACCGATGACGACATCAGGAACCAGCGCATGGCGTCAGCGCCGTCGCGGTCAAATACCTCACGCACGTCGGGGTAGTTACGCAGCGACTTCGACATCTTTTGACCGTCGCTACCGAGGACGATGCCGTGGCTAATGACGTTTTTGAAGGCAGGCCGGTCGAACAGAGCGGTGGAGAGGGTGTGCAGTGTGTAGAACCAACCGCGAGTCTGCCCGATGTACTCGACAATGAAGTCGGCTGGGCTGTGGTTGTCGAACCACTCGGCGTTCTCGAACGGGTAGTGCACCTGCGCGAACGGCATTGATCCTGAGTCGAACCAGACGTCGAGCACATCTTCGATGCGGCGCATGGTGGATTGCCCGGTGGGGTCGTCTGGGTTCGGGCGAGTGAGCTCGTCGATGTATGGACGGTGCAGATCCGTCGGCCGAACACCAAAGTCGGCCTCGAGCTCGTCGAGTGATCCGTATACGTCAACACGTGGGTAGTCCGGGTTGTCGCTCTTCCACACCGGGATGGGTGAGCCCCAGTAGCGGTTACGAGAGATCGACCAGTCGCGCGCGTTGCCCACCCATTTACCAAACTGTCCGTCTTTGACGTTGGCGGGAACCCAGTTGATGTCCTGGTTGAGCTCGCCCATCCGGTCACGGAACTCGGGAACGCGCACAAACCAGCTGGAGACCGCTTTGTAGATCAGCGGGTTGCGGCAGCGCCAGCAGTGCGGGTAGCTGTGCTCGTAGCTGGCCACACGCAGCAGGCGTCCGTCTGCGCGTAGCTTGGTCACCAGCGTTTTGTTGGCGTCAAAAACCTGCAAGCCAGCGACATCCGCAATGATGGGCAAAAATCGGCCACCGTCGTCGACCGACAGAATGACCGGGATACCGGCCTTGCCCGTGACGATTTGGTCATCTTCACCGTAGGCGGGAGCCTGGTGAACGATTCCGGTTCCCTCACCGGTCGCAACGTACTCGGCGACAAGAATCTGCCAGGCGTTGTCGGTGCCCCAGGTTTCGGTGTCGGCGTAGTAGTCCCAGAGCATGTCGTAGCGCACACCGTCGAGTTCGCTGCCAAGCACTGTGCGTGAGATGGCAGCGCGTGCCTCGTCGGCGGAGGCGTAACCAAGGTCCTTCGCATAGGTGGCGACCGTGTCGGCGGCCAAGAGGTAATCGGCGACACCCTCCTCCGCACCATCGCCGGCTCCCAACGGTCCGCTCGGAACAACTGCGTAGGAGATCTCGGGACCGACCGCGAGAGCAAAGTTGGTGGGCAAAGTCCACGGAGTGGTCGTCCAGGCGAGAGCACGCACCGCGGTCAGATTCAGCGCTTCGGCCTTCGGGCCGACCAACGGGAACGTCACGGTCACGGTCTGGTCTTGGCGCATCTTGTAGACGTCGTCGTCCATCCGCAGCTCGTGGTTCGACAGCGG
>DASYMY010000266.1:0-2656 GCA_036008825.1 Glaciihabitans sp. | reverse complement strand
AGGCCCTGGCGGATGCCGCCAAGACCAAGTGGGACGTGATCAAGGAGGTCGCGTGGGAGGTCATCAAGGATCTCTCGGGTTGGAACGACATCGTTGATTGTTTCAGCAAGGGCGACGTCATGGCCTGCGGTGGTCTGGTTTTGAACCTCGTGCCGATGAGCAAGCTGGGCAAGATCTTCGAAGCCGGCTACACCGCGTTGAAGGCCGTACGCACGTTCGACAAGGCAGTCATCAAGGCCCGCTCGTTGTTGGGGCGGGTCGGGCTGATCAAGGCCGAGGGCGAGCGCGTTGCCAGCAAGTCGATGGAAATGGTCGGCGGCAGTTGTCCTGTCAGGCACGGGGCGAGTTCAGGCGGTGGAAGCATCCGCTTCGAGGAGCTCGGTGAATACCTCGCTGGGTTTTCTCCAGCATGAATCCTACGGGGTCGGTCGTTGATCTCGGCGGCGATCGCGGCCAGGTAGGTCGGGTCGTGGGTGATCCCGATGCCCTTGGGCAGGTACTCGCGCACGATCCGGTTGAGGTTCTCGTTGCCGCCACGCTCCCACGGCGAGTGCGGGTGGGCGAAGAACACTGGCAGCCCGGTGGCCGTGATGTCCTTGTGCAGAGTCATTTCCGAACCGCAATCCCACGTCAACGCCGCTTGATCGTCGCCGGGAGAGGACCGACGGCGGAGATGATCGCTTCGCTCACGGTCAGCGGGTCCCGCCCGCGAAGCGGCACCAGGATCAGGAACCGACTGGTGCGTTCCACCAGCGTCGCCACCGCGGACCTGCCCCCCTTGCCGACGACCAGATCCCCCTCCCCATGCCCGGCCACCGCCCGGCCCTCGACCTCGGCGGGACGTTCATCGAGGTAGCGGGGCTCACCGATCCGCGGCGCCGGAGCCGGACGCGGCCCCCGCCGAGCGACGCGCCCGGTCCGCAACGCGACCAACTCCCGCCGCAGCGTCGCGACCGGCCGCGCGTAGACCCACTGGTGGATCGCCTCGTGACCCACCCGACCAGCGTCCCCGTCACCACGCTCCCGCGCCGACCGTCCCGCGATCGGCCCCGGTGACCAGCCCAACCGCAACAAACCCAGCACCACCGCCCGCAGCCCGGCGCCCGGTCCACCGCCATCACCTTCGGCCGCGACCGCGCCGCCATCGCGACCCGTTCGGCGCCCACCGCCCGGTACCCTCCACGCCGACCATGGCGGGCGACCTCACGCGAGACGACCGAGGGGTCACGGCCGATCAGGACAGCGATCTCCTTGTACTCCGACGATTCCGCCAGACCACGGGAGATCTCCTCCCGATCGGCCAACGTCAACATGCTGCGCACGACAGGGAATCCTTCCCCACCGAACACCAAGATCACATGCTACGACCGCCTGAGCCTGCCCCGAACTCGTCGATAAGTTGGGATACTCCGATCTTTGTTCGCAATATCAAATGATAATCGCTCCGCTATGATCTGGAGCGCGTAACCGATGCAGGCTTCGTGGCGAAGGGAGGAAATTGAGTAAGACGAGCGCTACTCAATTGGTGGCGGCACTGATGTCAGCCGGGTTTGCAGAGATCAGGACGATGTCGTCGACGAAGACGGTTATCGAAACTCCTGACTTAGTGGATGTTGAAGGCGTCGACTATTTAGCGCGCATAAAGTTGATTGCCGAAATATGTCACCAGTTCCCTCAAGTGTTCTTGGCCAAGGGGCGGAGCGAGAGGGAGAGGTTTGCTCTCGAAGCTATCAAATGGAGATGGATGGCGACTCCTTCCGATGGGCGCCTGTGGATCGTACGGGTTCTGGCCGAATTCGATTTCCGCATCGAGGATGTCGTCAATCTTCAAGAACTTGACGATGAGCTGAATAGAATGTTGGATTCTGCGGACTAGTACAGCTGTCGCAAGAACCTGGTACGGTTCGAGCGGTGGCGGCTACGGTCACTCGTAAGCTATCTGCGGGCCCTTCGAGCGTCAATGCTCGAAGGGCGCTTGCGTTAGATCACTGATTGACTGACACGTTGCTTTGGGAATGGGTCTGAGATGCGATGCCATCGCCCATGGATAGAGTCAGCACGAGTAATAAGGCTCGCAGCCACCTGTATTAGGTTGGTGAGGAAATCGGGTTCGATGGGGAACGAAGATTGCAGTGTGGATCGAGAATCACCGGGTAACCAGTGTCCATCCTGAGGAGGGAATATGATTAACGTGCAAGTCAGTGATGGTAGCGGTCACGTCCCGGCGCGATCCGCTGCGGGTGTGGTCTGGTGATTTCTGAACCTTCGGGTATCCAAATAGTGCTGGTTTGACCGGCATCTATCATGTAATTCCTCGCGGCACGCAACTGTCTTCGGGTTCGGAGTGGTCGCTGATGGAATCGATGTTCTGCCGGGTTTCGGCGCAAGGGGCTACGCACCACGCAATTTCCCCACGGTGCCGATGACTCCGCAGCAATTCATTGAGGGATTTCAGAATCTTCCATGGGCGAAGGCGGGGAAATTAAATAGATGGGAAATGGCAATTCTGAGGCCGCGTGGGTCCGGTTCGTTGAGGCTGAGCGTACTTATCAGCATGTGCTAGGTGACCTCCGTAATTTTTGAGATGGAAGCCCTCCTTAGGTATGCGTTGTCAAGATTGGATTGGCAACGACAGGCCCCTCGTCGTCATCGGTGC
>DASYMY010000265.1:0-2857 GCA_036008825.1 Glaciihabitans sp. | reverse complement strand
AACACAAAGCTTGCGGCACCCCCACAACGTGGTAGCCATCAGATCAGGCGACGGGAAGACCACTTCCCAGAGCCTGCCAGTCCGGCCAATACCGCTAAGTTTAGGCGTGCGACACGTATGTAGGTTGTGACGTGCTGGCGTCGTGGCGAATTAGTATGGGCGTATGCCTCGAAGCGGTCAGGTGAAGCGGTCGGGAAGTGGTTCGTCGGATGTGCGGCTTACTGACCGCATCTCGTTGGGCGTGCTGGCGGATGTTGTTCCGCGAGACATCATCGAGGATGTGTTGAATGAGACGGGGAAGCGGGAGCGGCGGACTCGGTTGCTGCCCGCTCATGTTGTTGTTCGTTTCTGTCAAGCGATGTGCCTGTTCTTTGACGATGACTACGAAGAGGTAATGCGCAAGCTGGTTGGCTCGTTGCAGGGTATGAAGTCGTGGTCTGATTCTTGGCATGTGCCTACTACGTCGGCGATTACTCAGGCTCGGCAGCGGTTGGGGGTCGAGCCGATGCGGGAGTTGTTTGAGCGGGTTGCTGTTCCGGTGGCTGAATACGGCACCACGGGGGCGTGGTTGAACGGGCGGCGTTTGATGGCGGTGGACGGGTTCGTGCTGGATGTGCCGGACACCCCGGAGAATGTCGAGGAGTTCGGCAAGAGTCAGGGAGACAGCCTGTATGCCAGCGCCTATCCGCAGGTGCGGGTGGTGGGGCTGGGTGAGTGTGGATCGCATGCGATAGTGGCGGCCCGGGTTGCCGGCTCGCGCATCAGCGAGCAGGTCTTGGCCACCGAGTTGGCGGAGTCCTTCGAGCCGGAGATGCTGATCACCGCGGATCGCTATTTTTACGCGTTTTCTCTGTGGCGGAAGGCGGTGGACACCGGGGCTGATCTGCTGTGGCGTGTCCAGTCTAGCCTTCCGCTGCCCGTGGTGCGAACGCTGTCGGACGGGTCGTATCTGTCGTTGATCTACAACACCAAGGTCACGCGTCTTCGTCGGCAGGCCATCCTCGAGGCCGCAAGAGCGGGCCGGAGCGTGCACCCTGATCAGGGTATTCTGGTCCGCGCCCTGGAGTATGAGATTCCTGACCGTGACGGAAACGGCAAGCATGAGACCGTGCGCCTCATCACCTCAATCCTGGATCAGGATGATACGACCGCGGTTGAACTCGCCGCTGCTTACCATGAACGTTGGGAATACGAAAACCTGATCGACGAAATCAAGACGCATCAACGCGGTTCAGGAAGGGTTCTCCGATCGCGTTCACCTAGTATGGTGCTCCAAGAAATATGGGCGCTTCTGCTCACCCACTACGGTATACGGGCACTCATGTGCCGTGCCGCCGACGAAGCGGATGTCGATCCGGACCGCCTCTCGTTTATGCGTTCACTGCGTGTCATCCGCCGCCAGGTAACCGGCCAGGCGGATTTTTCCCCCTAGCCGACGACGACAAGCGCTCACCGCCACCATCGCCGAAATCAACGCCCGACACCGCGAACGCAGACACCGAACCAACCCACGCGCGGTAAAACGCCAGAAGTACCATCACCACCGAACACGAAAACCCAACGACCGCAGCCAACGGCACCCCGGACCACCAACCGTCAAACTTCGTTCAGTGGCCTAAACTTAGCGGTATTGGCCGGACGGGCAGGCTCGGGGAAGTGGTCTTCCCGTCGCCTTTTTGTGGGTGGGTACCACGCTGTGGGGGTGCCGCAAGCTTTTGTTTCGGGGTCCCGGCGTTTGCGTAGCGGTTGCGGCACCCCCACAGCGTGGTGCTTTTCATGGCAGGCGACGGGAAGACCACTTGGTTTCCCTTGTGCAGTAAGGGTTTCGTACCTGAACGGGTGATGTGGTCGAACGTTTGTTCGAGTAGAATGAAGGGGTGGATGTCGACGAGATGATGCCGGTTTGGCAGCTTTCCGATGGGGAGCTGACCGCCGCACTTCTCGCTACCCAACGAGACTTGAACCGTGTCTACGCGCAGATGCTGGACCTGGTTGGAGACTTCGACAAGCGCGGTTTGGCCGTGGAGAAGAGTTTCCGAGGAACTGCGGCGTTCATGGTCCACACGCTACGGGTGTCACCGAAGGAAGCCAAGGCCCGTGTCGCGCAAGCCAACGCTGACCTTCCGATGATGCGGAAGGGGTTGGAGTCCGGCGATATCAACCGGGAACACGCTCACGAGATCGAACACATCCTCTCCCAAGCGCCAGACTCAGTTACCGACGAGGACCTCGCGGCCACCGAGAACAGTCTGGTTGAGCTGTCACAGCAGGCGCCCCCGCCGATAGTCCGGAGAGTCGGACGGCGCATCTTGGGGTACTGGGACCTGGAAGACAAAGATCCCAACGACCGCGAACGTGACTTGTCGCGTCCGAGGCGGGAGTTCAGCTGCCGGTGGATGCGGGACGGCACGCTGAAGTACACCGGCTACTTCGACCCCGAACTGGGGCATCTCGCCGAGAACATGCTCACTCCGTTGGCGAAGCCGAATCCGGTGGATGAGTTCGGCAACCCGGACCCGCGAACCCTCGAGCAGCGCCAGGGCGACGCGATGGCCGCGATCTTCGACCTCGCCGCCCGCTCGCCGGAGCTGCCCACCAAGGCTGGTGAACGCGCCGTCGTCACGGTGACCATCAGCCTGGACGAGCTCGAACGACGCGCAGGCACCGCGATGCTCGACGGCTACGGCGCCGTCAGCGCCAGCCAACTCCGCCGGATGTGCTGCGACGCCAGAGTCGTCCCCGCCGTCCTCAACGGAACCAGCGAAGTCCTCGACCTCGGCAGGGCAGCCCGCACCGCAACACCCGCCCAACGACGAGCATTAGCCCTGCGGGACAAGGGATGCACCGGACCAGGGTG
>DASYMY010000264.1:0-3073 GCA_036008825.1 Glaciihabitans sp. | reverse complement strand
GGCAGCCTGGTCGCGGGCGTCGACCATATTCCGTTCGTTCCACGCCTGAGCGACAGCGTCGGCGGGATCCAACCCCGCGGCCTCGCTACGGCGCAACGCCGCTTCCACAGCTTCCCAACTTTCCTGAGCCCGCAAGCCGGTAGCGGTGTCCTTACCCAGAGTGTTTTCGGCGATTATCTGGAAGCGCAGCTCGTCCGCGCGCTCGTGCACATCGCGGTACTGGTCGATCAAGCCCGTCAGGTCATCGACGCGGGCCTGTTCGGCACGGATAGTTTCGGTGGCGGAGAGCATGCCCGCGGAGTTATCGGCTATCTGCTTTAGAACGTCGCTGACCGGTTGGGCATCAGCGGTTTCGACATAGAGCTGGTTAGCGTGCCTGCCGCGGGTCAGTCCGACGTAGGCAAGTTCGCGGCTGGTGCTGCTGTCCGCAAGTACGTGGGCGGTGTCGGCGGTCATTCCCTGCGCTCGGTGGATGGTGGAGGCGTAGCCCAGCTCGATGGCGTTTAGAACGTAGTTTTTGGGCAGGGTGATCTTCCCGCCGCTGTTTTGGTTGATCACCGACAAGGTGCCGTTGCGGTGGGTTTTCTCCACCGTCCACAGGTCTCCGTTTTTCACAATGTCGCGGCCACCTGAGACTTTCAACTCTGAGTTGTTGATCCGGGAGACAACGGTGTCCCCGCGGTGCGCCGTCAGTCCGTCCCGCAGGAGTACGGATTCGGTGCCCTTCACGTGTCCCTGTCCCATGCGGAACGCCTGCGCGCGAAGGTTCAATTCCGCGACGGTGGCGTTTTGTTGGGCGAGCATCACCGAGTGCAGCCCGGCTGTGGTGTCGCTCTGCCAAGAGGAGAACACGTCTCCACTCATCTGCTCGATACTGCCCGCGGTAACGCGGTCATTGGTGACGTACCAGGCGAACGGGTTACCGGTAGTGGCGGGATCGCGGAGCTGTTTAGTGGCTTCTGCCTCGTCGGGATTCGTGAACCGGTGGATTTTCTCCAACTTCACCGAACCCACTTCGTTCTCGAGTAGGCGCAGGGCGCCGCCGGCTTCGACGGCGGAGAGTTGCCGGTCGTCCCCGATCAAACGCACATGTGCGCCGTGGAGTTCGGCAATACGGGTCACCTTGGCAAGATTTGTGGTGCCTGCCATGCCCGTCTCGTCGACCACAATTACGTCCCCGGGGTTGATGTCCACGGTATCGAGGCGTTCGGTGCGGGCGAGGAGTTCTGCCAGGCTTCCTGTGCCATGCGTCATGGAGTGAATGGTTCGGGCATCGATCTGAACGGCGTCTTTCATTACCGCGGCCGCGGTCGCTGACGGGGCCAGCCCAATCATCTTGCCCCCGGCCGCTTCCACGGCGCGGGCCGCGACCCGTAGCGCTGTGGTCTTACCGGTGCCGGCGGGCCCGGATCCCACCACCAAACGGGCACTGCTGGTGGCAAATTCGCGGGCAAGATTGCGCTGTCCGGCGTCGAGGTGGTCGCCCTCACGTCCTGCCACCAGGTCGAACATTTCCCGGCTGACGGGGGACACCGTACGGGTGCGCGCGGCCTGAAGCAGAGTGTCTTCAGCTGCGAGGATGCTGCGGGAGGTGAGCAGCTGCCGGCCCTTGTGTTCGTAGATGCTGGAGCCGTCGCGGCGGATAAGAGGCGCGAAGGAACCGTGCGGTGCTGGTGGGGTGACAGCGATGGAATCGGTGTGTAGTGCGTGGCGGGTGATTTGCTCCACGGTGCCGTCGACGGTGTTGCCGCGGGAGTGCTGGGCCTGAATATAGCGGCGCGTTTCGGCTTCGATGGTGTGGGGTCCCCATACCGCGTGATGCTCCGACACGGTCTCCACCACCTGCGCTGCAGCTTGGGCCACAGTAATCGTTTCTACCGGCGACGCAGCAGTGGTGTCCTGGCGCAGGCTTTGTGCACGGGCCAGCAACCCGCCGACGGTGGACTCACCCACCGCCGTACTGGCCTGGACCCGCCATGCCTTTCGCAACTCGGCAAGGGAGCGTGCGTGCAGCTTCTTCGGCCGGGTGTCCAATGTCGCCTTCTGCGCCAACTGAATCCTCGCCTGGGTGTCCGGGGCGCGACCGTGCGAGCTGCGGTAGTCCTTCTCTAGCTGCGCCATGGCGACTTTGATGCCGGCGGAGCGGGTAGAGAACCCGCGGGTGAGACGCTGATCAATGCCGGCGATTTCTACCACCGGCCGTTTTCCCGGAGTGACCTCGCGAAGCTCGGTTCCCACCTTCAAGGCATCAGTTACCCGGTCCATCACGCGTTGGTTGTAATACTCCGACGCCGCCACTCCCTGACGGTGCAGCAGCTTGGAGTCAATCGTGCGCCACTTGCCGTCAACGCCTTTCACCTTGTTCGCTACCACCAGGTGATCGTGCAGTTGTGGGTCGCCGGTGCGGGAATCGTAATGACGGAACCGGGTGGCAATCAGGCCCCCTTCGACGTCGATCTGTGCGACCCCGTTGGTGCCGGCGCGGGTGGCGATAGCTTCGCGCTCGAGGTATCCGATGGTCTCCGCAATGGCCGCTTCATGCGCCTTCTCAATGGCAGTGCGAGTGTCACTATTGCCGAGCCCCCACAGCACCGAAACACTTTTGGCAGGGCTAAAAACAAGGTCGAATCCGGCTACCGCTTGCTGTGTAGGGCGGGATGCAGCGGTGATGTACCGGTCCAGTTCTTCCCTGTCTGCAGGCGAGCGAAGCTTGGCCTCCTGGAATGCTTCACTGGCTACCTGAGTGCGGATGGTGCGGCGCTCTGCCGCCTCGGGTTCGCGTCCCATCTCCTGCTGAAAAGCACTATAGCCAGCGCTGATCGCCGAGCGGAGGTCGGGTGTTCCTTGGTTGTAGGCGTAGTACCCACGTCCCAGTTTCGCACCAGCTATGGCCTCCTCGGCGCTCTTGCCCTCGGCTTGGGCGGCGGCGATAAGTGCATCAGCATTGGGGTGGAGACCCTCGCCGTAGAGGGCCTTCATTTGGGTTTCGGTGACCGTCCCGGTGATACCTAACGCGGTCAGGCCTGAGCCCACCCAGACCCCTGGCGGGTTGCCATCTTCGGTGTAGTAATCA
>DASYMY010000263.1:0-2319 GCA_036008825.1 Glaciihabitans sp. | reverse complement strand
GCACAAACGAATGCGACGAAAACGGGGTATGCGCGACTCCAGTTGAGTTCATCCTGCGACAGCTTGCGTACTCGGTTGGACCTTCTGCGAGCACCGGCGGATTCTTCTGCCTAGCGCTGGCTCTCGCGCTACGCGCACACGAGACGTTTGTGCGGGACCGTGGTGCCGCCACTGCCTCTGCTACCGCTACCGCCGGCGGGGAAGGTGTGCGCGACATGACCACACCGCACGTTGACGACAACGCCGACGAGCTCAGCGTGATTATGCCGCGGACTCCGACAACGCCACGGCGTTCGCGCGTGGCCCAGACCGAGCGCGACTACAGCCTCTTTATGCCTCCCAACGACGGGGACTAGGTCGCCCGTGAATATCTGCGATCGTCTTTAACGACAAACGCGGTGCCTGGGTCGAAACCCGGGCACCGCGTCATCCGCTAATAAAAGCTGTTTGTTGTTGCCTAGCTGACGTTCGAGGTGTAGTCGATGTCGCGGGTTTCCTTGCTCAGGCGCAGGGCGATGAGCGTAACAACGGCGCTGAGGCTCAGGTAGAGACCCACGATCCAGGTGCTGCCGTCAGCCCACTGCCACAGGGCAACCGCGATGAACGGAGCCACTGCTGCACCGAGGATGCTGGCCACGTTGTAGCTGATGGCTGAACCGGTGTAACGCACGTTGGTGGGGAACAGTTCGGGCAGCTGTGCGCCCATCGGTCCGAAGGTGAGGCCCATCAGGATAAATCCGATGATGAGTAGGGCCATCACGCCGACCTGGCCTGCGCCGAAGAGTGGCACAAACAGGGCGCCGAAGACGATGATGCCAACGGTGGTCCAGCTGAGCATGGCGCGGCGGCCGTACTTCTCGGCGAGGGGTCCGGAGACGAGGGTGAAGATTCCGAAGAAGACCACACCGATGATGAGCATAATCAGGAACTCGTTGCGCTCGTAGCCGAGGCCGGGAACAAATGCGTCGGCGTCGAAGGGGCGTCCTGCAGCTTCTGCATTGGCCTGAGCTTCGGCAACGGAGGACGCGGTGGTTCCGTAGGTGAGGGTGAAGGTCGTCATCAGGTAGAAGAGCACGTAGGTCGCGAGCATGATGAACGTGCCCAAGATGAGCTGCCACCAGCTGGACTTGAAGACCTGCGCCAGCGGGAGCTTGGCAACTTCGCCCTTGTCAACAACCTTCTGGAAGGCGGGGGTTTCGACAAGCTTCAGCCGAACGTAGAGGCCAACGATGACCAGCACGGCGCTGATGAGGAACGGGATGCGCCAACCCCACGCGAGGAAGGCGTCGGGGGCGAGGTTCAGGCTGAGAACAAGGAAGAGCACGTTGGCGATGATGAAGCCAATCGGGGCGCCCAGCTGCGGGAAGGTTCCGTAAATCGCACGCTTGCCCTCTGGCGCGTTTTCGGTGGCCAGCAGCGCTGCACCACTCCACTCGCCGCCGAGCCCGAGGCCCTGGCAGAAGCGGAACAGCACCAGCAGGGCTGGAGCGAAGAACTCCCAACCGGGCACAAGCGCTGTGGGCAGGCAGCCAATGAGGAAGGTGGCGATTCCCATGGTGAGAAGCGAGGCAACCAGGGTTCCCTTGCGGCCAATTTTGTCCCCGAAGTGACCAAACAGGATCGAGCCAATGGGGCGCGCGATGAACGCGGCGCCGAACACGGCGAACGAGCTGAGCAGCGCGGAGGCGGGGGCCTGGCTGGGGAAGAAGAGTGCGGGGAAGACCAGGACGGCGGCGGTTGCGTAGACGTAGAAGTCGTAGAACTCGATGGAGGTACCAACGAGGCTCGCAATGATCACCCGCCCTCGGCTATTCACCGGAGTGGAGGCAGACGCAACAGAAGTTGAAGACATGAGAAGGGAAGCTCCGAGGAGAAGTTAAAGACAATGGCGGCGATCGAAACTCGTGCACGCGCAGATAGGCGCTGAAGCGGTCGGTTTTGACACAACAACAAGAAGGTGGTGGGGGTCGCTTGTGGCGAACCCTCCCACTCTACGCCCGGTTTCCGGCGTGTTAACGCCGACTGAACATCCGATGTGCGAGTTGAGGAAGATTTCGCCAATTGGTTGCGGTCATGTTCTTGACATCCCCGAGGCGGCATGTCAGCCTTGTGCAAGACGAAGCAGTAATGAATAAATATGCACCACTCGTCGCACCACCTCTTATTTGCAAAGACGCAGAGTCTGCCCTACCGAAGGAAGACGCACCATGTTGGACAGCGATACCACGCAGACTCAGGCGTGGCGCACCGCTCGCGCAGAGCTCACCTCCGCCTCAGCCTCGCGCCGGGACGAGATCCTCGGCGACCGGGCGAAAGAAA
>DASYMY010000262.1:0-2352 GCA_036008825.1 Glaciihabitans sp. | reverse complement strand
GGCGAGTTCACTCGCGCTGCCAGCCACCATCCGATGAAACCATAGAACAAGCAGGCCGCCGCGGTGTGGCCACTCGGAAAGCTGAAGCTCTCCGGCAGCGAGCCCGTTTGCCAAGCCCACGTCGGTCTGTCGCGATGAATGATCAGCTTGACCAGCACGTTGAGCAACATGCCGAGCGGTACGCACGCCAACAGCCGAATCCATCGCGGGTCCCGGGTCCAACGCAAGTACGCGGCGATGCAGGCCGTCATGACCGTCACGCCGACAGTGCCATGCATCGCGGAAACGACAGTCATTGCCGCGAGGGTGCCCGGTCCACTGTGGGTGTAGAGCCATGACGAAATCGCGCGGTCGGCGGTGGCTGCGCTGCCGGAGTTGAGCCATTGGTCGATGTGGACCCATGTCCCGATCCAAGCCGTGATCAGAATGAGCGAGAAGCCGATCACCAGGCGCACCGCCCAACGGGGGTTGACCATGCGGGAGCGCACGACAGCTTCGCCGTTCATTGCAGATTGCGAATGGGGTTGGCCCGATGGTGGCATTGAGTGTTCGTTCGGGGGACAGTGGCGGCTGAGCTTCGGCAATCAACGGCTCCGCTCGACCAGGCCTGGCGCCGATTTGCTGTCGTTTCGCTGTGCGGCTTCCTGCTCAACGAGACCACCCATGCCGCCTTGCTGCGTTGGAGCGCTTGGCGGTATGGCCTGCTGTTGGCCGCGGTGGCCGCGGCAACGTTCGTTGCAAGCCGGCGCTGGGTGTTCAAGGGTTGATGCATACCTACCCTGAACCCTAGCAAGGTCAACTTATGCCGACCTTAGACCGGCTGGTCCTGTAGGGCCCGGTGCCGTGAAGGCGTAGACGAGGGGATCGCACAGAGCTTGCCAAAGCTTTCTCACCTTCGTCTAAGGAGCGTCGGCTAGGCTTTGGCGACAAGAGCAACTCAAGGATGCGGAATGAAAGAGGATAGTCGAAAGTCTCTTGAAAACGTGACCGCCGCCAAGGTTCCAGCAGTCACGGCCGGCTTTTGGATCGCCAAGGTGGCGGCGACCACCTTGGGCGAAACCGGCGGGGACTGGGTGACGATGTCGCTGAAACTCGGCTACCTCGTCGGCACCGCGATCTTCGCGGCCATTTTCGTCGGGCTGGTGTTGGGGCAGGTGAAGGCCTCGCGCTTCAACCGGTTCCTGTACTGGGCCACCATCGTTGCCACCACGACACTGGGAACGACGATGGCCGACTTCTTCGATCGCTCATTGGGGGTCGGGTACCCTGGCGGCACGGCCATCATCGGTGCGTTGCTGATCGGAAGTCTCCTTGTCTGGCACCGGGTCGAAGGCACGGTATCAATTCAAAGCATCACGACGGCGCGGGCAGAGTGGTTCTATTGGTGCACCATCTTGTTCTCGCAGACCCTGGGTACCGCGCTGGGTGACTGGACCGCTGGCAACGATCGCGGTGGGCTCGGCCTGGGCTACGAGCATGCGGCCCTGATCTTCGGGGGTGCGCTGCTGGTCATCGCAGCACTGTATTTCTGGACACAGGTCTCTCGTACCTTGCTGTTCTGGATGGCATTCGTGCTCACGCGGCCGCTGGGAGCGACTGTCGGTGACTTTCTGGACAAGCCGCTGGCGCAGGGGGGGCTGCAGTTGAGCCGCTTTTACGCGTCCCTGGCCTTGCTGGTTGTCATGGTGCTGTGCGTCCTGCTGTTCCCGCAGCGGGCTGCGCGTTCGGGCCGCGTGCCTTGATGCCCGCACGCTCACATTCGAGGATCTGGTACCCCTCGAAGTAGCCACGGTCCGCCAGGACCATCGGCCTCGGATGTGCGGCCGCTTCCTTGGCAGCCTTCGCCATTGCGGCCAGCTGTCCACGGTCCGTGACGGCGTTGGTGACCTCATGCGCAACGATCAGGTGGTGCCTCGCATCGACCGCGGTCTGAGCGTTGTACCCGACGACTGCCGAGCCCAGGCGGCTGGTCGCCATCGAGCGCACGTCAGGATGGACCTCGAACGTCGTGCCGGTCCCCCGGCCCGCGCTCGGCAGCCACTGTGCCGCCGCGTGCCTCGACGAGCTGCTTGACGATCGTGCGCCCCCACCTCAACGTCTGACCCAGTTGACAGACAATTATGTTCGACAGTACAGTCTGACGAACGGCGCAAGACCGCTCGCCACCGAAGGAACATCGAGATGAAGCGTTTGTACGTTGGGACCGAGCAGGGTCTGCAGGTCTTGTCTGAGGACGCTGAGGGCTGGTGCCTCGACCACAGCCTCCTCGCAGACTACGAGGTCAGTTCGGTCGTCAAGCGGAATACGGACGGACGGCTCTATGTCGCCACGCGGCAGGGGGGCCTGTTCCTC
>DASYMY010000261.1:0-2240 GCA_036008825.1 Glaciihabitans sp. | reverse complement strand
ATAGCCGGAACCGTCTCAGCGAGCCTGGATTTGGCATCCAGCGCAGTGCGCTCTGTCTCTATCCAGGCAGGCGGTATGGTCAGCGTCTGCCGCAACCCGGTATCGATTGAATATCTGTCCAAGAACGCTGCCTTAGGGGGCATCACCCAGGCCATTAAGCTCGGCCAGGTTTACCACGCGGGTACGTCGGGTGCTTCTCGAGTTAGCGCCGTCAACGATTTCCTCGGCGGTAGCGTGCTCTCTGTCGGAACAGTTACCAGCTTTCGCATGGTCGAGTCAGGCGGCTTTGATGTCGGCGAGGTGCTCATCGGCGACATTGAGCTGACTATTTGGAACGAGTACATGACGGCCGAAATCGCTGGTCAACGGGTAGGAACTTTCCCCGACCTAATTATGACTCTGGATACTGCCACAGGTGAGCCCATCGTGAGCGCAGAGCTATGTGAAGGCCGCTCCGTCACGACGATTCTCGTGCCACGGGATCAACTTCTGCTGAGCAGCACCATGAACAACCCGAAACTGCTCAAAGCGATCGAGCCGGTCATCGGTAAACCTATCCTTGCCAACGCCGAAGGTGTGCTGAGATGACGCTGAAACAGGTACTCGAGATTACCGACATGCTCGATCACCCCAAAGTCGGTGGCCAGAACGTCGCAGACCTATTTGCTGATCACCGACACTGCTCGGCGGCGGTGCAAACCGTGCACGGTGACAAAGGAAGCACGGATTTCATCTGCATCACAATCGCCGGCGTGAAGGGACGTACTGCTGGCGGCACGAACCCTACTTTGGGACTCATCGGCCGACTCGGTGGCATTGGCGCACGGCCGACCAGGATTGGATCGGTGTCAGACGGAGATGGAGCCATCGCCGTGATCTCCGCGGCACTCAAGCTCGCGGAGATGAGCACTCGGGGTGACCGTTTGCCCGGAGATGTAATCATCGCAACCCACATATGCCAGGATGCACCGACGCTCCCCCATGAACCCGTGGAGTTCATGGACTCACCCGTGGAGATCTCCACAATGAACAGTCATGAAGTCAAAGCAGACATGGACGCGGTCATCTCAGTGGACACAACGAAGGGAAACCGGGTCTTCAACCACCGAGGGATTGCGCTGTCGCCTACGGTCAAGTCCGGCTACGTTCTGAAGTTCTCTGATGACCTGGTCAGGCTGCTGGAGATGACGACCGGCGAAGCGGCCCACACCTTCGCTGTCACAACGCAGGACATCACCCCCTACGGCAACGGTGTCTTCCACATCAACAGTATTCTCCAGCCCGCGGTCGCCACCGCGGCTCCTGTGGTCGGTTTGGCAATTACGTCCGCTTCCGTCGTCCCAGGCAGTGCCACCGGAGCAAGCCACGAGACCGATGTCGCCTCCGCGGCGAGGTTCTGCATAGAAGCGGCTAAGGAATTCACCGCCCAACGGGCACAGTTCTACGACGCGGACGAGTACTCACGGCTGACCGAACTATACGGGAATCTGAGTCACCTGCAGACTGTAGGGGGTCGGGTGAATGCCTAGGATTGGCTTACTTACCATCGGCCAGTCGCCCAGGTCAGACATCGCCGCCCCTTTTGCCCGGTTCCCCGACATCGACATTCTGGAAGCCGGAGCTCTCGACGACGTGAGTGAAGACCAGTGGGGCGCACTGCTACCTTCAGCCGACGACGTTGTGTATATCTCGAAGTTGCGAACAGGTGCGGCGGTCCGGATCAGCAAGGAAGCGCTCTTGCCGCGGCTTGCTGACAAGCTGGATCAGCTCGGCAATAAGGTGGATGCCGTCGTCATGGCGTGCACTGGTAGCTTTCCCGAGCTCAGCACGCGCACGCCGATGATATACCCCGACCAACTCGTATCCGGTGTGGTCCGCGGGTTGACCTTTGTTTCCCATCTAGGGTTGCTCGTTCCGCTACCGGAACAGATGCAGCACATGAGAGAGAAATGGCAGGACTTCCCGGGCCGGATCTCTGTGGCCTCCTCGTCTCCCTATGATGGCAGCGATCCGACGGAGGCAGCTATCAAACTAAGAGATCAAGGAGCGGACTTAATTGTGCTCGACTGCATGGGCTACTCGCCCTGGCACCGTGACCGTGTGAGAGCTGCTACCGATCTTCCTGTAGTTCTACCCCAGTCGCTGATCGCCGCCACCGTGCAAGAGTGCTTTTCCCGCCCTGAAGCGAAAGGTTCCGATCCTCGTGTCTGACATCGCCGTGACAGTGGCCAACATTATCT
>DASYMY010000260.1:0-4771 GCA_036008825.1 Glaciihabitans sp. | reverse complement strand
GTGGACATTGAAGGTGAAAACCTTCGAGAGCACCGTCTCGCGGTTGATTGGACGGCTGAACAACACGGAGACGCGATCACCGCAAATAACGTTGTTGTCGGATCAAACGGCACCACGGTCGGCCCGCTGAGCGCCCACGTCACCGCCGGCTCGATCGCAGTTGTCAGTGGCAGCAACCTTGATCGCACCCTGCTTTCGGCAACGCTGTCCGGGCGGGTCGCACCTCTCTCCGGTCAGCTGCAGGTGGCAGGCAACCCGCTTCCCTCCGAAGCGTCCCGGGTGACGCGACACGTGGCTGTCGCGAACATTGGCGAGGTCGACCAGGCGGAGAACCGTACCGAATTGGGGGAGCAGCTCATTGACCGCATTCGGCTCACCCATCCATGGCATCGCGGTTTTTCTGCTCGTCGCGCCGCCCACGAATGGATCTCCCGCGCCGGGGCTACCCTCACAGAGCACCGCGACGGATCTCCTTCCGGTGTGGTGCGCGCCGGTCTTACCCTCACCGAACACAGCAACCTCAACGACCTCCCACAGTTAGAGCGCGCGGTGGCTCTCGCACTCGTCGCTCTTGCCGAAGGCACCCCCGTCGTCATCGTCGACCAAAGCGACGCGTTTGCCGATGAACAGGACGAGATCACCTTCCTCAGCATTCTCGACAGTCTCGCTCCGGCGACGACAACCATCATTTTTGGTACTCCCGTGCCCTCGCGTGCCCGTGACCGGGTGGTCACCTCGCGCGAGGTTGCACACATCGACCTCTACAGCTTCGAGCGAAAGGGCGCACTCCTGTGAGCCACACATCCTCAACTGCCTCGCGTCGCCGTTGGCGCCGCAACCTTACCTTTGGCGCCGTAATTGTTATTCCGTTGGCATTCACCGGGCTGTTCGTTGGCGCCGTCTCGCAGCTGAACGCAGGACTGGATGCGATCCCTGCTGCGATCGTCAACAACGACGAGATGATCACTTCGACACTGCCTGACGGATCCGAACAGCAAATCCTTGCTGGCCGACAGCTGGTGACCGAACTCACCGGAGCCGATTCCGCCGGATTCGACTGGACAATCACCAACACAGAAGACGCCAACGCCATGCTTGCCTCGGGTGAGGTGTACGCAGTGCTGGAGGTCCCAGAAGACTTCTCCAAGTCGATTGTGTCGCTGAGCTCGGAAGAGCCGCAGCGGGCAGACCTGGAGATCCGCACCGATGATGCTCACAACTACCTGACCGGATCGGTCGCGCAGACCGTAGGCGACGGACTCGTCAACACCTTCGGCGCAGCCATTTCTGAGCAATACGTTGCTGGCCTTTACTCCACCATCGGTCAGCTCGGCGGCGCACTGTCCACTGCTGCTGACGGTGCGACTCAAATTGCCGACGGAGCAGGAAGCCTGTCAGCTGGACTGTCCACGCTCACCGACGGTGCCTCCGCAGCCGCTTCCGGAGCGAGCACACTCGCTAACGGAACCAGCCAGTACGTGAACGGGGTTGCCCAACTGGGAGGAGGCGTCGGTCAGTACGCCGCCGGAGTCAGCGGGCTTAACGACGGACTCACCCAATACGTTTCCGGGGTCAGCTCCCTGTCATCCGGAGTCAACCAATACGTCGCTGGCGCAACCGAACTCTCCACAGGGGTCGGGCAATACGTGGCCGGGGCTTCGTCCCTATCCGCTGGGGTGAACCAATACGTTGGTGGCGCCGGCGAATTGGCGACGGGTCTCGAATCTCTCGCCGCAGCGGGTTCACAACTAAACGGCGGCTTGGCCGCTATTCCCGAATACACTGGCGCAGTCTCACAACTCTCCGCCGCTTTGAGTGACGCCAGCGCCGCTCTCGACCCCACCGACCCCGCAGCAGCGGGAGTTCAGCAGCTGGTCGCCGCCCTGGCAACCGCTGCGGACGGTGGAGCTGCGGTCGAGCAGGGTATTGGCGCGGTTAGTCAGTACACCGACGGTGTTTCGCAGAGCGCGGCTGGCGCTCGCGCCCTCGCTAACTCGGGCGCCGAACTCTCGTCGGGCGCCGCGGCGTTGGCCTCGAGCGGTCCCGGCCTCAGTTCCGGCGCGAGCGCGCTCGCCTCCTCTGGTGCCGAGCTCGCCGCTGGCGCCAACACCCTCGCTGCATCAGGGCCGCAGCTCAGTTCCGGCTCGGCAACGTTGGCCACTTCGGGTGCCGAGCTGGCGTCGGGTGCGAGCACTCTCGCGGCGTCCGGCGGTGAGCTCACCTCCGGTGCGGCAGACCTCGCGACGGGACTGAACTCGCTCGCCGACGGTGCCGCCGATGCCACAACAGGAGCGACCGCGCTCCAGAGTGGTGCCGCCGAACTGGGTGCCGGTCTGCAGGAGGGCGCCGATCAGGTGCCCGTGATTGAAGGCGACGCGGCAACTGAATCTGCGACCGTCGCCACCTCTCCGGTGGGCCTCACGGTCACTCGCAACAACGAGGTATCCGATATTGGGCAAATTATCGCGACCTTCTTTGTGCCGCTTGGTTTGTGGTTGGGCGCAATCGCCATCTTCCTCGTGATGCGACCGGTGACACGCAGCGTCTTGGCCTCCACCGCCGCCAATGGACGCATCGCGATGTCAGCAATCTCGAAGGCGGGCGCCCTTGCCGCAGCTCAAGCTGCTCTGCTGGTGCTTCTGATGCACATCACCCTCGACGTCAGTTGGACTGTACTGCCGGCCACCATCCTGTTCTCCCTCGTGATGGCACTGTCGTTTGTGGCTGTTCACTACCTCCTCACCGTGGCGTTCGGCCGGATGGGTTTGGTGCTCTCACTGCTCCTGCTCGCTGTGCAGCTCACCTCCACCGGTGGTTTGTACCCCATTCAGCTGCTCGCCGAGCCCTTCCAGGTGGTCAGCCCGTTCCTGCCGCTCACCTACGGTGTTGCGGGAATTCAGGCAATCATCGCCGGGGGCAGTATCGGCACCATCGTGCTGTGTGCGCTCGCCCTAATCGGCTTTGGCCTGCTCAGCCTGGCACTATCCCTGGTTGCGGTTCGGCGGGTTCGTCGAGCGCACGCGCTCGGAGAGGTTCAGGCAGCTCACTAGGCAAAGGTTCACCCTCCGTCGGCGCTGATAGCGTACGGCGGAGGGTGAATGTACCCCCAGTGTGGGGTGGGAATACGCTGAGCTGTGGATAGATCGCCCGTTGGATGCCTGTGTAGCATTATGATCAATCTGTGACCGATCCTCGAATTAAGCGCACCCGTGACCACGTTCTTCGCGTTGCACGTGAAATGCTCTCCGAAGCGCAGGGCACCCCGCTGACCCTGAGCGCCCTCGCCGCACGCGCGCAGGTATCCCGTCGCACCCTGTACGTGCATTGGGGCACAATTCAGCACGTCATCCGAGATTCCGTGTCGCAATCTGATGACCGGCCGCTCCTCGACTCGAGCGGGCTCAGCCCGCGACAGGTCCTTCGAGTCCTGCTTATCCACATCCGTGAGTTGATGCAGGAGCCCACAAACTCCGTTGCCTACGCCACCATGATTAGCCAGGCCGCGCAAGACAGCGCAGCCGCCGACGTTCTACACAGCTCCGGCGATGAGCTGTACGAGCGCTTCGTCACCATGGTCGGGCCGATCACGTTCGAGCAGTATGCCCAGCTCGTCGGACCTCTGGCGTACGCGGTCTTCATCGGACGCGAGCCTGTCTCGGACCAGCTCATCGACGATCTTGTCGAGCGTGGCGCGCAGATGCTGAACCTTACCGAAGAGGCAAACGCACCGCTCTAGTGCACATCTGAGCCGGCTCCGGCATCGTAGCAATCAGATGCGTCACGTCAGCCTGGACTGCAAAGCACCTCGTCAGGGTGCAATACTTAGGCAATGCTTACCTCACCGACGGCCCGCGTGAACCGGTGAATTCTCTCACCGTCAACCGGGTTCAGCCGGTTGTGCCTGGCCGTGCCAGTCGCAGCCGACTTGCCATCGGACTTGTTGTCGCTAGCGCAACGCTCGTGGTGATCTGCGCCCTGTCTCTGGCCATCGGTACGCGTGATATTGCCCTCGGTACCGTCTTTAACGCCCTTCTGAATGCGGATGCCACTAACGCCGACCACACCGTTATACGCAACCTCCGGGTTCCCCGCACCGTGGTCGGCCTGGCCGCAGGTCTCGCCCTGGGAGTGGCGGGCGCACTGATGCAGGGCATCACCCGCAATCCGCTGGCCGACCCCGGACTGCTCGGCGTAAACGCCGGCGCCTCGCTTTTTGTTGTATCGGGTATCGCCTGGTTCGGAGTGACATCCGCCCTCGGCTACATTTGGTTCGCTTTTGCCGGCGCAGCGATCGCGGCGGTCATCGTGTACACGATTGGCTCGCTCGGTCGGGAGGGGGCGACGCCGGTCAAGCTGGCCCTCGCCGGTACAGCACTTACAGCAGCATTCACGTCGCTGATCACCATCATTTTGCTCAGCGATGGCACCGCGTTCGAACGCTACCGGTTCTGGGCAGCTGGCTCACTCGTCGCCCGCGACTTGGACTCCGCCCTACTGCTGATGCCATTTATTGCAGTGGGTGTTGTGTTGGCTATCGCCGCCGGGCGGATGCTGAATGCCCTTGCTCTTGGCGATGACCTGGCGAAAGGTCTGGGCCAGAACCTGGTCACCGCCCGAATCATTTGCGCGGTCGCCGTTGTTCTGCTGTGCGGCTCCGCCACCGCGGTAGCCGGCCCAATCGTTTTTGTGGGACTCGTTGTTCCTCACCTTGTGCGTTGGTTTACCGGCCCCGACTATCGCTGGATCTTGTTGTATAGCGCGCTTCTGGGCC
>DASYMY010000259.1:0-2005 GCA_036008825.1 Glaciihabitans sp. | reverse complement strand
GGCATCAGCGTCAACGTGACCTTGATCTTCAGCCTCGAGCGTTACCGTGCCGTCATCAACGCATACCTGACTGGTCTGGAAAAGGCCAAGGCTGCCGGAATTGACCTCTCCACAATTCACTCCGTCGCGTCCTTCTTCGTGTCACGCGTTGACTCCGAGATCGACAAGCGTCTCGACGCCATTGGTACGGACGAAGCTGTCGCATTGAAGAGCAAGGCTGGCGTTGCTAACGCTCAGCTTGCCTACCAGGTATTCGAGGAAGCATTCACCACCGAGCGTGCAAAAGAATTGCTTGCCGCCGGTGGCAACAAGCAGCGCCCCTTGTGGGCCTCTACCGGTGTCAAGGACCCGTCACTTCCCGACACCTTGTACGTCACTGAGCTGGCCGTTGCTGATGTTGTGAACACCATGCCGGAGAAGACCCTGGAGGCAACCGCTGACCATGGCGTCATCGAAGGAGACCGTGTCACGGGAAGCTACGCAGCTGCGAACGAAGTTCTCGACGCAATCGCCGCTCAGGGTGTTTCCTACGACGAGGTAACCGCGTTACTCGAAAAGGAAGGCGTTGAGAAGTTCATCGTTTCCTGGAACGAGTTGCTTGACACCGTGTCCGCCGCCCTTGAGGCGGCTAAGTGAGTGTTCGCATAGCGACATCTGGAGACGCGGCGGAAGCCGTGGAACGCGTTGTCCCCCAGTTGGTTAGCGACCTTGTCGCCAGCCGACTGACGGGGGGCGACGCGTCCCTCTGGGGTGCAGAGGCTGAAGAGGAGTCCGCCAAGCGTCTTGGTTGGACCGAGTCTGTCGTCGTCTCGTCACCCCTGGTTCCGGACATCCTCGCCCTGCGCGATAAGTTGCGCGCTGATGGCGTGAACCATATTGTTCTGGCTGGCATGGGCGGGTCGTCACTGGCTCCCGAAGTAATCACCCGCACGTACGGTGCCGAACTTACCGTGCTGGATTCGACCGAGCCCGGCCAGGTTCTGACGGCAGTGAACGACCGCCTAGCAACTACCGCTGTTGTCATCTCGTCAAAATCTGGCGGCACCGTCGAAACAGACAGCCAGAAGCGGATTTACGAAAAAGCGTTCCGCGAGATTGGAATTGATCCGATCGAGCGCATCGTAATTGTTACCGACCCGGGTTCTCCCCTGGATGAGACCGCTCGTGCCGACGGCTACCGAGTGTTCAACGCCGATCCCACTGTTGGCGGTCGGTACTCGGCCCTAACCGCGTTTGGACTGGTGCCATGCGGGCTCGCTGGCGTCGACATTGAAGGGCTACTGCGGGAAGCGGAAGCGGTTTCGCTCGAACTGGCTCAAGACAGCGCGGATAACCCCGGGTTAATTCTTGCTGCGGCGATTGCAGGGACCCGTCCTCTCAAAAACAAGCTGGGCATCGTTGCCGACGGTACCCACATAGTTGGTTTTGCCGACTGGGCGGAACAGCTAATCGCCGAGTCCACCGGAAAGGTGGGTAAGGGCTTGTTGCCTGTCGTGCTGGGTACCGAGGCGCCCGAACTGGCGTTGAACCTCCCCGACTTGCAGATCGTGCGACTTGTTGGCGACTACGAAGACACGCGCGAAGTGGCCGACGGAGAGATTGAGATCACCGGAACGCTCGGCGCGCAGTTGCTGACGTGGGAATATGCCACCGCTATCGCCGGTCGTTTGCTTGGGATCAATCCATTCGATCAGCCCGACGTCGAATCTGCGAAAATCGCGACGCGCGCCCTTCTGGATGCACGTCCCGAACAATCGACGCCCGCATTTGTACAGGAGTCAATCGAAGTTCGAGGCACAGCAGACGTTGTTGCTCAGGCGACAGACATCCGCAGCGCCGTCGACGCACTGTTAGCTGCGCTTCCCGCGAATGGATACGTCTCAATCCAGGCTTACGTGAACCGTCTAGCCAATTCCGACCTGGAAGAGCTGCGTGATCTTCTCGCCGCGCGTTCCAACCGCCCCGTAACGTTCGGGTGGGGGCCCCGGTTCCTGCACTCGACCGG
>DASYMY010000258.1:0-9950 GCA_036008825.1 Glaciihabitans sp. | reverse complement strand
TGTCAGCTCCGACCGTTTGGAAAGCCTGATTGATGTCACGGCCCGGGCCGGATCGGAATGGGCCGCGCTGCCGGCATCCGCTCGCTCCCGTGTTTTGCATGATGTGGGGGACGTGCTGTCGGCGTTCCGTGGGCGTCTGATCGAGATTATGGCGATCGAGACCGGCAAAACCATTGCCGAGGCCGACGTTGAGGTGAGTGAAGCCATTGACTTCGCGCACTACTACGCCGAGAGGGCACTCGATCTGGAGCAGGTTGCCGAGGCCACGTTTGTGCCACCGCGGCTGACCGTGGTGGCACCTCCGTGGAACTTTCCGGTGGCGATTCCCGCCGGGTCAGTGCTTGCAGGGTTGGCCTCCGGTAGTGGGGTCATTCTGAAACCCGCACCACAGGCCAGGCGCTGCTCGGCCGTGCTGATGGAGGCCTTGTGGGAGGCGGGCGTTCCGCTGAATTTGCTCACCCTGGTCGACATCCAGGAGGGCGAACTCTCCCAGCAGCTGTTCGCTCACCCCACGGTGGACCGGGTCATTCTCACGGGCGGGTGGGAGACCGCCAAGCTCTTCCGCAGCTGGCGCACCGACCTGCCGCTGCTGGCTGAAACGAGTGGCAAAAACGCCATCATCGTCACGCCAAGCGCCGACCTCGATCTGGCCGTTGCCGACATTGTGAAGAGTGCGTTTGGGCACGCAGGGCAGAAATGTTCCGCCGCATCGCTCGTGATTCTGGTTGGGTCCGTCGCGAACTCGGACCGTTTCACTCGCCAACTCATTGACGCTGTCGAGACCCTCAAGGTGGGGTACCCCACTGACCTCACCGCGCAGATGGGTCCGCTCATCGAACCGGCGGACGGAAAGCTGCTCGGCGCCCTCACCAAGCTAGCCCCTCGCGAGAAGTGGCTGGTCAAGCCGCGCAAACTTGACGACAGCGGGCAACTTTGGTCACCCGGTGTGCGAACAGGTGTTGCCAGGGGTAGCGAGTTTCACCTCACCGAATACTTCGGGCCTGTCCTGGGGATCATGACCGCTGGCACCCTCGACGAAGCCATCGAGCTGCAGAACGCGACCGACTACGGGCTCACCGCCGGTATCCATTCCCTCGACGGTGACGAAGTTGCGCACTGGATCGACTCCGTCGACGCCGGCAATCTCTACGTCAACCGGGGGATCACCGGTGCCGTGGTGCGCCGCCAACCCTTCGGAGGCTGGAAGCGGTCGTCCGTGGGAACCGGCGCCAAAGCTGGCGGCCCCAACTACGTGATGAGCTTGGGCCGGTGGGAGCCCATTGGCGCAGAGCCCAGCAGCAACCTGAAGCTGACCGGCATCAGCCGGCCCGTGGCCCAAGTCATCAAACGCGCCCAAGAAGGAATGGAATTCCTCGAGTTCGACGCCGTCCGCCGCGCCGCCCTCAGCGACGAAGCTGCCTTCACCAGCGAGTTCGGGGTTTCCCACGACGTCAGCGATCTTGGCGTCGAGCGCAACGTGTTCCGCTACCGTCCCGCCCCAATCACTCTGCGCCTGTCTGAAGGCGAGACCCTGGGCGACCTCGTGCGTTACATCGCCGCAGGAACCCGCACCCGCTCCGAGCTATGGATCAGCTCCGCCCTGCCACTACCCACCCCGCTGGTCGAACTTTTCGACACTCCAGGAACCCCCGTCCACGTCAGCGATGTGCGCATCGAATCCGACGAACGCTGGCTGGAGCGCGTCACCAACGGGGAACTCGCGACATCGCGCATCCGTTTAGTTGGAGCGGATGCCACTGAGCTGGCGAGTGCTGTCAGCGGCAACCCCGACGTCGCTATCTATTCGGGACCAGTGACCGCCGCTGGTCGCGTCGAGCTTCTGCCGTTCTTGCACGAGCAAGCGGTCAGCATCACAGCGCACCGCTTCGGCAACCCCGACCCGACCATGGCGGTGCTGCGGGTGTAGCGGGGGAGTGGTGCGGCCCGTTAGGAAGTGGCGGTGTGCATCTCGTGATGATGACGGGGAGTGCCGCCGAGGGTGTGCTCCGCCTGGAAAATGGCGTTGTTCACTAGCTGGCTGGCGTGTTCGTCGGTGAGCCGGTAGAACACCCGGGTGCCGTCCTGGCGGGTGGTCACCATTCGCGCTAGACGGAGTTTTGCCAGGTGTTGAGACACCGCGGGGGCGGCTTTTCCGATGGCTTCAGAAAGCTCGTTCACGGATCGTTCGCCGTCTCGTAGCGCGAGGATAAGTCGCACCCGTGTCGCGTCAGCGAGCATGGTGAACACCTCTACGGCGAGCTCAACGTAATCGCTATCGGGAAATCGGCCGCATTCCGGGGTGTCAGCATCCATTTGGCGATTATTTCACGGTCACGTTGCGAGTAGCTGCATATCTGCGTGAGTTCGCAGATATAGGCTAAAGGTTCACCGTCAGTGAGGAACCGCCCGTGTTATCTGTTCTGCGCCACCCGGCATACCGCAATCTCTTTACGGCTCAACTTGTTGCGCTACTCGGCACCGGTCTACTCACAGTGGCCTTGGGGCTATTGGCATTCGACCTCGCTGGCCCCGCCGCCGGCGCGGTACTGGGCACGGCGCTGACGATCAAAATGGTCGCCTACGTCGGAGTAGCTCCTGTGATCGCCGCTCTTGTGGAGCGGTTGCCAAAGAAAGCAGTGCTTGTCTCCGCCGATGTTGTGCGCGCGCTCGTCGCGCTGTCGCTACCGTTTATCACCGACACCTGGCAGATCTACGTTCTTGTTTTTGTGCTGCAGTCCGCGTCCGCAACGTTCACACCCGCATTTCAATCGCTGATCCCCGTGGTCCTTCCCGTCGAGCGGGAATACACCAAGGCACTGTCGCTTTCGCGTTTGGCCTACGACCTTGAGGCTCTGGTCAGCCCCATCCTCGCCGCGCTGCTCCTCACGGTGCTCACCTACAACTCCCTTTTTCTTGGGACGGTGCTTGGCTTTATCGGGTCTGCCATTTTTGTTCTTATCACTCGGCTTCCCGCGATCCCGGCAGTAACCACCATAGACAATCTGTGGCTGAGGACAACGCGCGGAGCGAGGATATTTGCCCGCACCCCAAGTCTGCGATTTCTGATGGCGATGAACCTCACCGTCGGCGCCGCAACCGCACATGTGCTTGTCAACACGGTTGTCTACTCGCGTGATGTGTTTGCCCTGTCCGCATCGAGCCTGGCTACAGCACTCGCCTGTTACGGAGCCGGCTCACTGGTTGTCGCGCTCAACGTGCCTCGATTGCTGGATCGGTTTCGCGATCGAACGGTAATGCTTGCGGGAGGCGCGCTCGCCTCGGCGGGGCTGCTGCTGACTATTCCTGTAACGATCTTCGCGCCCGCCTGGCCCGGCGCATGGTGGGCACTGTTGGGTTTGTGGGTGATTCTGGGAGCGGGAAACTCGTTAATTAGCACACCGTCCTCACGCCTTCTGATGCGGGCCGCGACCGACCAAACTCGAGGGGCAATCTACACAGCGCAGTTCTCCCTCTCCCACGCCTGCTTTCTCATTACCTATCCGCTTGCCGGGTGGGTTGGTGCCGCGAGCTTGAGTGCAGCAGTCATTGTGCTTGGTGCTCTCGCGCTCGCCAGCACCTTGCTCGCTGCACGCTTGTGGGAGGGCGAATCGCATCACGCCGGTAGCGCCAAGCCAGCTCCCGTGCGTCAGGACAAATCTGCTGACGCCTAAGCTATTGGCGGGCCTATGGACGATTAGTGCTGACGTCCACCTGCGATCTACCGTTTCACGAAGGGCCAGAATGACAATCCGCGCGGCAGCAGACGGATCGGCTCTCGGCAACCCCGGGCCAGCCGGGTGGGCCTGGTATGTAGACGATAACTGCTGGGGTGCAGGCGGGTGGAAGCACGCCACCAACAACCAGGGTGAACTGATGGCGGTGCTTGACCTCTTCCGCTCCACCGCCCACCTCGACGACGATCTTCTCGTGTTGTGCGACAGCCAGTACGTCATCAACGCCATCACCAAATGGATGCCGGGTTGGAAGCGTAAAGGCTGGAAAAAAGCCGACGGCAAACCGGTGATGAACCTCGACCTGCTCAAGGATCTGGATGAGGCGCTCGCCGGACGCCAGTACCAGTTCGAATGGGTCAAAGGCCACGCCAACCACCCCCTCAACGAAGCCGCCGATGCCCGGGCCCGTGCGGTCTCCGAGGCCTACCAGCGCGGTCGCCCGATCCCCTCCGGCCCCGGCTGGGACCACTCCCGCGACAATGCTCCTGCTGCGCCACCGGCGGCGCTGCCCGCCGCACAATCCCACGCGGCCCTGCCACCTGTGGCATCCGCTCCTGTTATCTCCGCTCCGACGCTCACTCTGTTCGACGAGTTGGATGTCACCGACGAGCCCACCGTTGAAGTGACGGTTCAGCTCACTACCGACCAGCTGGCGAGGCTTGAAGCGCTGGCGCGCAGGCAGGGCGTTCCGACCGCTGAGGCGCTGGCGCGACTGATCCCGTAGGGGCGTTAGTTGCGGAGCGCCGCCGTGACGTAACTCAGGCCCACCTGTGGGCTAATGCCGAGCTGGTGGATGCGGTCGGCGTAAGCGCGCGCGGCGACCTGCGCCTGCTGTTCCGCCACGTCACCTTGCGCGTTAATGAACGACCCGTTGCGTCCGCGGGTTTCAATAAAACCGTCGGCCTCGAGCTCCCGGTAGGCGCGGGCGACCGTGTTGGGTGCAATCCCCAGGTCGTCGGCGAGACGCCGAACAGTGGGTAGGCGGGTTCCGGCGGGCAAGGTTCCGTCGGTGATCTGCCCAATGATCTGCGTGCGCAACTGCTCAAAGGGGGCAGTGCCGGAGCGTTGGTCGATCTGAATCATTACGGTGCCGTTCGTGCGGATGCTTCGGTCTGAGGTGCACCATAGTGTGGCACGGTTTTCTTGTAATCGAGTATGCATCCCCATGCAGTTCCCATCGGCATTTCATAGGCTGGTCACATGGCAGTTGTCACGGGCGAACCCCGTCTATTTCGTAGTGCAAAAGCAATTCTGGGCGAGAGCCCTGTGTGGGATCCGGCAGGGGACCTTCTCTGGTGCGACATCGAGGGCGGCACCCTGCACCGCAGCCCGCTTGATGGGTCCGTTTTCGGCGCAGATGACGGGGTGGGCAACCTCGGTTCGCCGGTTCCCTCCTTCCATCCAGCGTCCGGCGGCGGGTTTGTTGTTTCCCTCAAAAACCGGGTCATTCTGATTGACGAAACCGCCCGTGAGACGCTCGAACTGGCCACACTCAGCCACGCACACGACGGCATGCGCCTGAACGAAGGCAAGGTTGACCCGTTCGGCCGCTGGGTTACCGGCTCAATGGACGCCGAATCCGACAGCCCCGCCGGCATCATCTACGCCATCGACACCGACGGCGCCACGACGGTGCTCCGGGAGGGCCTCAGTATCCCCAACGGATTCGAATGGACCCGCGACGGCTCCAAAATGTACTTCTCCGACACCGCGCTCGAAACAGTGTTTGTGGGCGATTACTCGCTGGAGGGTGGCCTGACCAACGTGGAGGTCTTTCACGAAGGCGAATCCCACGACGGAATGACCATGGATGCCGAGGGCTACCTCTGGGGCGCCTGCTACGGCGCCGCGAAAGTGGTGCGCTACAAGCCGAGCGGCCGCCAAGACCACGTCATCAACCTGCCCGCCCCCAACATCACCTCGGTGGCGTTCGGCGGGGCAGAGATGTCCACCCTCTTTGTCACCTCTGCCCGCGAAAACCTCAGCGATGCGCAGCTGCGCGAATTCCCCATGTCGGGAGTGCTCTTCTCCATCGACACCTCGACCACGGGCTACCTCCCGCGTCGCTTCGGCGAAGTCACCGCAACACCAACGTCCGAGTCGACTTCGCCCACGGCCGGCGCTCAGTCATGAGCCGCACGGTGCCGTCGGGGTTTGCGACATCCGCCAGTGAATTTGAAGAAGCAGACTTAGCGGATGCCACACCCCCGAGTGCTCGCACCGACGGCTACGCCGACCTGCGCTCGTACGCGGCAATTGGCGACGGGCGAACCGTTGCCCTGATTGCGGATGACGGCGCCGTTGACTGGTTTCCTGTACCGGGCCTCACCACCCCACCCGTTTTTGCCCGGCTGATCGACGCACCCCACGGCGGGGGGATTGAGTTGCGGCCCGTCGCCGACTTCACGGTGGTGCGGCGCTACGTTCCCGGCACCAATGTGCTGGAAACCACCTTTGTCACCACCGACGGCAACGTTCGTATTACCGACGCGCTCGTTACCGGTGTCGCGGGGCGTCTGCCGTGGGCTGAGCTTGCGCGCAGAATCGAAGGTCTTGAGGGCTCCGTGCCAATGCGCTGGTGTGTGGCGCCAGGCACAGCATTGAACTCCGCCTCCCCATGGGTCAAAACCACCTCGCAGGGTGTGGTGATTAAGGTCGGCGGAATTCAGATCGGCGTTGTTGGTTTCGGCCACGGACCGCATGAGCCAGCAGAGCAGAAACTGACCGGTTCGTTCACCACCGAGCCAGGCTCGCGGCACATGTTGGCGCTGTCGGCAACACAGGATGAGCCGCTGCGTATGCTCACCCCCGAAATCGTGGACCAGGGTATTGACCGCACCATTAACAACTGGAAGTACTGGTCAGACGAGTTCTCCTTTGAGGGCCCATGGGCGCAGGCCGTTCACCGCAGCGCCCTCGCGCTGAAACTGCTGATTTACAGCCCCACCGGAGCGATTGCTGCCGCGGCAACCACCTCCGTCCCGGAGCGCATCGGCGGCAATAAAAACTACGACTACCGCTTCGCCTGGGTGCGCGACCTCGCCTATACGGTGCACGCTCTGGTGCGTTTTGGGCTGCGCGAAGAAACCCATGCTGCGGTCTCGTGGATGCTCAGCACCATCCGCCGTCACGGCACCCAAGACCACGTTTTTTACACCCTCGAGGGTGGTCATCCGGACGACGTGACGAAGCCAGAGGTGCCGGGATGGCGCAACAGCTTGCCGGTCTCGGTGGGCAACGCCGCTCACGGCCAACTTCAGCTCGGCGTCTATGGCGACCTTCTTGATGTGGTGCGTGCCTACGTACAAGACGGCAATGTGCTCGACGATGAAACCGGACACCTGCTCTCAACCATCGCTGACCGTGCCTGTGACAGCTGGATGCAGAGGGATGCTGGCATCTGGGAACTCGAAGATCCCCAGCACTACACGACCTCCAAACTGGGCTGTTGGCAAGCGCTGGAATGTGCCGTGGCGCTCAGCGAAGCGGGCCAAATTCCGGGAGACGCTCAGCGTTGGCGCGAAGAACGCGATCGTATCGCCGAGTGGGTGCGCACCAATTGCTGGTCAACGAAGCAAAAGGCCTACGTCATCTACCCCGGTAGTGAAGACCTCGATGCGTCAATCCTGTTGCACGCTCCCAGTGGCTTCGACCGGGGTGAGCGAATGTCGACCACCATCGACGCGCTCATCAAAAAGTTGGGGCATGGCTCGCTGCTCTACCGCTACAGCGGTATGGACAAAGAGGAGGGAACCTTTGTCGCCTGCGCCTTCTGGCTGGTCGGCGCCCTCGCCTGTGTTGGACGACTCGATGAAGCCCGCGCACGTATGGACGACCTGGTTGGCCTTGCCAACGATGTTGGTCTCTACTCCGAGATGATCGACCCGAAGACTCTCGAGTTTCTAGGCAACCTCCCGCAGGGGCTCAGCCACCTCGCGCTGATCAATGCGGTGATCACCATTCAGGAGATCGAGGAGCAGAGCTAGCACCTCAGGAGTTGCACCTTCCGTAGCGTGATGTGGTTCGGTGGGCTTACATCCCCACCGAGGAAGGCCCCGCTTATGCTCTCGTCTCTTATTCCGCCACGTCAGGTCAAGATCGGTGACGCAGCGGCCTTTGTTGGCGTTACACCGCGGGCGATCCGTCATTACCACGAGATTGGTTTAATCCCTGAGCCCGAGCGGGGCAGCGACAACCGCCGCCGCTACGGCTACGACGAGATGATTCGACTGCTGTGGGTCCGCAAAATGACCGACGCAGGGATCGCTTTGGACGACATCCGCGACGCCTTTGCCGACATGGCCTCTGCTGGCACCGACAGCGACCCCGACGTTGCGGAGATTCTGGAACGGCTGGAGGCAACTCTCCTCGCCAAAGAAACGGAGCTGCAGCGGCAACGCACGGCCGTGCACCGTATGCGCACCCGTGGCAGCAGGCTGGGTTTGCTCTCCGACTTCGTCACCGACCGGCTCCAAAATCTGCCCGAGGGCTCTCTGCGCCAGCAGGACCTCGACAACCTGCTGGTCATCGAGCGGGTCTTCGGCCGGCTCGGCGCGGCCGTTAATGCCTCCCGTTACATCGCCCTGGCCACCAACCCGGGCTTGCGGGAGGAATCTGACCGCGTTGATGCCGCCGAGGAGGCGCTTGATGACACGGTGGCTGTTGATGACCCCCGCGTGGCACAGGTGGCTGCCGAACGGCACGCTTTCGAGGAGACGCTGAATGCTGTTGCGGAGGAGTCTGGCCTGACGCGCGACGAAGAAGCGCTCTTCGATGCCTGGGACGTTCTGCACCCTGAGGGTGAGGACGAAGCAGACCAGGGCTCAGGCGTTGGGCGGAAGGCCATGAGCGCAGGGGATGCCATTCGAAAGATGCCATACGACTGGTCTCCGGCCCGAGTGCGGTGTATGGAATTGGCTATCGAACTCGGCGTGCCCGAGTCATCCGCTTAGCTAGTCGAGCAACTCTAATTACTCAAGCAACTCCAATGTGACGGCAACCTCATCACCCGGGCTGATTCCCTCGGCGTCCCGGACCGCCCGTTTGATGGGGAGCGAGTATTCGCGTACCAGGCCGTCGGTGGGGGATGCAGGAAAAATTGAGGTATCCCAGCTCGAGCCACCAATGCTCACACGCACCCTGACGGAGCCAAAACCCCTCGGGGCGCGCGGCTGATCCGAAATCTCTGCCGATTCCTCGGGCGGGACGGTGACAAAAAACCAGTTTGCTCGTGACGGCCACTCCCACAAGGGTGCCGTGAAGTTCAGATGGGTTAGCCGTTCATCCATGAGGCATCCGCTCCTTCTTCTGTGTGTGAGAGGCGGGCGCGTCAGTCGTGGGCGCGCTGAATCAGGCGCGACAACACGATGGCGCTGCGGGTGTGGTCCACGTTCGGCGCCACCCGCACCTTCTCCAGGGCTGCCTCCAGCGAGGCAATGTCGCGGGAGCGCATGTGCACGATGGCGTCGGCTGAGCCCGTGACGGTTCCGGCATAAACCACTTCAGGAACCCCCGACAGGATGCGCTTGAGCTCCTCCGGCGCGACAGTTCCGCGACAAAACAGCTCAACGTAGGCCTCGGTTGCCATGCCATCAACGGCCGGGTCAACCTGAATTGTGAACCCGCGGATGACTCCCACCGCGACCAGCCGGTCGACACGACGTTTAACTGCGGACGCCGACAACCCGATCACCTCCCCAATGTCGCCATAGCCGGCGCGGGCGTTTTGGCGAAGAAGGTCGATAATTCCGTAGTCAAGACTGTCCATAACCCTAATGGTAGGGCGAATTCTTGTTTGCGAGCAGGGGTACACGCAGAATTGCTGCGCAAATAGGCGAGAAACTGATGATAGGTGCGTGTAACACTGGGCTCATGACTCTGACAGACACCTCTGCCTCCGCGCCCGTGCGTGAACCGTCCGCACGTACCGTGCTGATGTGCCGCCCCGACTTTTTCTCCGTCGTCTACCGGATTAACCCGTGGATGGACCCGAAACTGCCCACCGATACTGCCCTCGCCGTGCGCCAGTGGGAGGGGCTGTATCAGACCTACCTCGATCTGGGGTTCCACGTGAAACTGGTTGACCCCATCGAGGGCCTGCCGGACATGGTCTACGCCGCCAACGGTGGTTTTGTGCTCGACGGCATTGCCTACGGCGCCAGCTTCACGCACCCGGAACGCCAGCCCGAGGGCCCCGCGTACATGGACTGGTTCCGC
>DASYMY010000257.1:0-4568 GCA_036008825.1 Glaciihabitans sp. | reverse complement strand
AATAACGTCGGAACGGTCGCCAGGTACAACAACAACAGCGCCCTCGGTCAGGCGAGGTAGAACGTTCTCGATCGACATGGCCGCGATGACCGTGTTGAGCGCTTCGCGCTCCAATAGTGCGGGGTCACCGGAGACCATGGTCGCGTCGGTGGACTGAAAAATCGACTCGACGGTCGGGGCCACCAACAACGGGTTCTCGGGGATGGCCCACACGGGGACGGCGTCGGCCGGGTTCTCGAACGAGGACGAGATGCTGGAGATAACGCCCTTAAGGTCCTGCGGGTCAGCACGGTTGGCGACAATTGCCAGCAGGCTGGCGTGCTCGGAGCGCAGCTCTGCCGTGGTCACTTCGGCGATCTGCCGCATGTCTTCGGGGGTGCGGTTGTCGGTGCCGTCGCTGCGGCGGCCACCGAGCACCAGCAGCACGGGTGCGCCAAGGTTCGCGGCAATACGGGCGTTGTATGACAGCTCGGTGGGACTGCCCACGTCGGTGTAATCGGAGCCAACAATCACAATGGCGTCGCACTGGCGCTCCACCGCGGCAAAGCGAGACACGATGTCGGTCATCGCGCCGTCGGGGTCGGAATGCACCCGCTCGTAGCTCACACCGATGCAGTCTTCGTATGCCAGGTCAACACTCGTTTTCGACAGCAGCAGTTCGAGAACGTAGTCGGTTTCTTTGGTCGAGCGGGCAATGGGGCGAAAAACGCCAACCCGTCCGATTTCGCGCGTCAAAGTCTCGAGGACTCCTACTGCGACTGAGGACTTACCGGTATGACCTTCGGCTGAGGCGATATAAATTCGAGTTGGCACGGTACCAGCTTAAGCACTCAGGTGTACAGAGAGCACAGCAAGATGCAGGTAGGATGCTCTATGGTTCTTTAGTTGTCATTCTTGAGAACCGGCCAGGAGAATTCGCCTAGTGGCCTATGGCGCACGCTTGGAAAGCGTGTTGGGTGCAAGCCCTCGGGGGTTCGAATCCCCCATTCTCCGCGTAAATCCCTGATCAAAGGGCATGCAAAAAGCTCCGAGTCACTGCGACTCGGAGCTTTTTGCTTGTCTGGCAGCGTCCGTGTGCCACCAGAGCCGCAAGTTCAGCTTGCGCGAGCTCTCGGTTCTGTTCTTAGCAACGTCGACCAGAACCCCCATCAGGAGCCCTTCCCCACACTCGCTCAATTTGGTATACCAAACGGCCCGATAGACAGGTCGTTCGAAGCTGCCCGAAGTTCTGTGAGAAAAAGGCATAAATTCTCGAATCAATCCCGCGCGACCCCTTAGAGTCGATAATCGTGACGGGCGACGGGGTGCACAGGACGGTAGGCGAGGGTGTGGTTCGTGTGCGCCCACGCCAGGAACTTACCCGCCACGCTGTGCTCGGTTTTGTGGTCACACTAGTGCCGCTTTCGCTGGTCTTGTATTGGTACCTCCAGGGCACGGGGCTCTGGCCCTACCTGGCCGCTGTCGAGCTGTCGCTTTTGTTGTTCGCGCTGGGGTCGTGGTGGCGCCAGTCGAGAGTGTTCACGTCAGTGTCATCCGCCACCCTCAGCGGGAATGGGATATTCAGTCGAACCGCCACTGTTGCACTCGACGACATTGCCCGCGTGGCGCTGGTGCCCGTGTATCGCAGTCAGCCGAGCGATACTGCCGTTCAGCTGGTAGCGCTTGACCACACCGGTACGTGCCTGTTTCGTTTGCGCGGCCAGTTCTGGCACGCCGCCGACATCACTCAGATCGCTGAGGCAATCGGCCGACCCATCGACCGCCCCTCCGTCCCCCTAGTGGAGGAGGATTTTTTCACCGCCTACCCGTGCAGCGTGTACTGGTTCGAGCGGCACCCCGCCCTCCGTCCCGGATTTGTTGTCGCAGCGGTCGCCGTTGTTGTCTTGCTGGTACTCATCGCCGCGGTTAACGCGGGAATCCCGCTTCTTCCCTGAACGCAACTACCCGGCGTGCAATACCAGCGGACGCCCCAACGCCCAATCGCGCACCAGCTCCTGGCGTACCTGGGCTCCGCAGCCGGGGCCGGTTGGCACATCGAGCCGACCGTCCACCATCTCTACGGTCTCGGTGAGGTCTTCGGCGAAGTAGCGACCTGGCACACCGGCATCCGCTGGTAATAAAAAGTTCTCCATGGCGCTCAGGGCCAGGTTCGCTGAGCGACCGATTCCCGTCTCCAGCATGCCGCCACACCAGACGGAAACTCCGAGTTCGGCGCACACGTCATGTGCCCGCACGGCTTCGAGGTATCCGCCCATTCGTCCGGCTTTGATGTCAACAATGCTGGTCGCACCGCGTTCAATGAGGTCAACGGCGACGGTCGCATTCACCACGGATTCGTCAAGGCAGACGGGCGTCTCAATTGTTTGTGCCAAAAGAATGTGGGCGGGTACGTCGTCCTCAGAGAACGGTTGCTCAATCAGCACCAAATCAAAGGCGTCTAATTCAGCAAGAAGGCGGATGTCCGCTGCCGAATAGGCCATCTGCGCGTCGACCTGCAGCAGCACATCGTCTCCCACCAGGTCGCGCACAGCAGCGACGGGACCAATGTCCCATCCCGGCTGGATCTTGAGGCTGACGCGCCGGTACCCGGCCTCGACGTACTCGTTTACCTCGTCGAGCAATTCCGTGATGCCGGCGGCGATACCCACCGCCACCCCACAATCGACCTGATTGCGGACGCCCCCAAAATACTGGGCAAAACTGGTGCCGGTGTCACGCAGTTGGGCGTCGAGCAGCGCCGTTTCGAGGGCGGCTTTGGCCATCGGGTGTCCGCGTACGGAGGCGACCAAGTTTGAAAAGTCTTCCGCCGGAGTTGTTGGCGCGTCCAATAGCGCTGGCACCAGGTATTCGCGCAGCACCTGGTCAACCCCAGCAACGTACTCGCTGGAGTAGATCGGGTCTGCTGGGGCAATGCATTCACCCCAACCGTCAGAGGTGTCGGTGAGAACGTGAACCAGGAGCAGATCTCGGGCACTATGCCTGGCAATTGACGTCTCAAAGGGCCGCACCAGAGGCATCGCGAGCCGGTGCAGCTCAATCGCGGTAACTTTCATTCGGCGTCACCGCCTGTGGCTTCGTCGCCCATGTCAGAAGCCTAACCAGCTTCACCCCTGAACGGCAGAGCGGATGTCTCCGCTCGACGAGGTCAGGCGAGCCGGTCTTCCATCCCCCAGGCCTGCCCGTAGCCACCGTCAGCGACGGGTAATGCCATCAGTTCGAGGAACGGGACGGCGTCCATGGCTTCGGGCCCCAGTACGCCAATGCCACCCCACACGCCCGTCGACAAAAGCTCGAGGGCGATCACGGGGTTGAGAGCGGTTTGCCACACAACACACTGGGCGTCGTAGTTGGCCATCGTCCACTCGTTGTCGCTCACGTGGTACAGGTAGGCCTCGCGCGGCTCACCGTCGGTACCGGTGCCGGTAACCCACACGCCCGCACAGGTTTTGCCGGTCATTTTTGGCCCAATGGTGGCCGGATCTGGCAGTGCCGCGGCAACCACATCCCGCGGGGCGACCATCACCGGTCCGGCCTCCGAACGCACACGCAGCGGCGTGGTGCTGTCGAGACCCAACTGGTTGAGGGTCTTCAGAATGGAGATGAACTCGTCGCCGAGCCCATATTTGAAGGTCACCTTCTGGGCGTCGATCCACCGGGGCATCAACAGAACTTCTTCGTGCTCAACGTTCACGCACTCGACCGGGCCGATACCTTCGGGGAAAACGAAGATCTCGGGTTCGCTAAATGGTGCCGTTGTGTACCAGCCACGGTCTTTCTCCCAGACAACGGGCGGGTTCAGACACTCTTCGATGGTGGTCCAGATGCTGAACGAGGGGGCGAAAATCTCGTTACCGGCCTCGTCACGCACCACGAGGTTCGCTCCGTCGCGGGTGCCAACCTCGTTGATGTCGCTGAAGAGGTGGTCGGCGGCGTACCGGGCAAAGACGTCGCTGAGCCCCGGCTCCACCCCCATCCCCACCAGGGCGAGGGTGCCGGTTCTCTCCCAATCGGCGGCCTGCGCGAACTGGTCATCACCGAGCTTCACCCCGGTCTCCTGATGGGGGTTGGTGGGGTGTGGCTCGGACAGGCTCATCGCCATGTCTAGGTAGTGGGCGCCGGCCTGCAGGGCGCCAGCGAAGATGGTGGGCACAAACTTGGGTTCAACCGCGTTCATCACGTGGGTGACGGCATGCTCGGCGGCGACTTGAGCGACAGCATCGGGGTTCGACGCGTCGATCTGGGCAGCAACAAAACGGTCAAACTGGGGGCCGTGCTTGGCTTCGATCCAGGCGATGGTGCGTTCGGCTTTAGCGATGTCGTAGTCGCTGACAATCATCCGCTCAAAAAAGGATCTTTCGGCCGCAATCTTCGCGATCGCGTCACCAACACCGCCGGCACCAACCAGGAGGATTCTCATGATGCCAAGTTAGCGCGTGGGGCGCTGCGACGGGCGCACAGCGAACAAAGGTTGGGGATGGGATCGCCGTTCCAGATACAGACGGTGGGCCATGGGTGCCCACACGATGACGGCAATTGCTGCGCCGAGAACCAATCCGCCGATGGTGTCG
>DASYMY010000256.1:0-11520 GCA_036008825.1 Glaciihabitans sp. | reverse complement strand
GATTCTCCCCATTTTTACGGCCGAGGAGAATGCGGTGACCCGGTTGGCCCAGCGGCTGGGCCGGGTAGGCATGGTCAAGCTCGCATTTGAGGAAGCCCGGGCGGCCAACGCGAACGCGCGCCTGGTCCTGAACGATTTCGATCTGAGCGCGGACTACGAGCGGCTCATCGACGACTGCCTTTCCGCCGGTATCCAGATCGATGCCATCGGCCTGCAGACCCACATGCACCAGGGATATCGGGGCGAAGATCAGGTGTGGAAGATACTCGAGCGGTTCTCCCGCTTCGGGTTGCCGTTGCAGATGACCGAGAACACGCTGTTGTCGGGCGAGCTGATGCCCAAAGAGATCGTCGACCTCAACGACTACCAGGTGCCTTCATGGCCCTCGACGCGGGAAGGGGAAGCCCGCCAGGCTGACGAGATCGTGCGGCACTACCGCACAGTGGTCTCCCACCCCGCGGTCGAATCCCTCACCTACTGGGGAATCACCGATCACGGTGCCTGGCTGGGTGCGCCCTCGGGTCTGCTTCGCGAAGACGGTAGCAAAAAGCCCGCCTACGATGCGTTGCACGAACTGATCCGCGGCGAGTGGTGGCACCCCAAAACGGACGCGGTAACGGATACCGACGGTGTTGTGTCGGTACAGGGCTTCGCCGGTCAGTACCGTCTGACCACTGCCACCGGTTCGACTGAGGTAGAACTTGCTCCGGGAACAGACTCGATAACCGTCGAAATCAGCCGATGACCGTGGTCGTGACGGATGCGCGGCAGCGTGGCGCCATTGTCGATGATGCGGCCGCAGCGGTGCCGGTGGCGTTGAGCTCCACCCGGAGCGAACGGGCCGAATGGCTCAGACGAATCGCCGTTCGTCTCGATGAGGCAAGCGCCGAACTGGTGTTGATTGCCGAACGAGAAACCCATCTGGGGGCCACACGACTTGAGGGCGAGGTCGCGCGCACAACAAACCAGTTGCGGTTGTTCGCCGACGTCATCGAGGAAGCCTCCTATCTGGAGGCGACTATTGACGCAGCACCCGGGCAGCAGGAGATCCGACGGTATCTGCGCCCGATCGGAGCGGTGGCTGTTTTCTCGGCTTCCAACTTCCCGTTCGCGTTCTCTGTTGCTGGTGGAGACACCGCGTCTGCGCTCGCCGCGGGGTGTCCAGTTGTGGTCAAGGCCCACTCCGGGCACACTGAGCTGTCACGACGGACTGCCCAGATTGTCACCGACGCCCTTGCCGAGGCGGGTGCTCCCGCCGGTATGTTTGGGCTCACCGAGGGCCGCGAAGCGGGCCTCGCCCTCACGACGGCGGCAGCAATCCGCGCGGTGTCCTTCACCGGATCACTCGCGGGCGCCCGAGCGTTGATGGATTCCATCGCCTCACGAGAGGACCCGATCCCGTTTTACGGCGAGCTGGGAAGTATCAACCCCGTCGTTATCACTCCCGAGGCTGTGCGCGCCCGTGCGGATGAGCTCGCCAATGGCTTGGTTACGTCCTTCACCCTGGGTGGCGGGCAGTTCTGCACAAAGCCCGGCGTGGTCTTTGTTCCCGCGGGAATGGACTTCGCTGCCGCTGTCCGCAGAAACGTGCAGAGCGTTTCCCCCTCCACACTGCTGACCGAGCGGATATCCGCCGCATTTGGAACTACGGCTGAGCGGCTACTGCGCGCCGGGGATGTCACCCAAATTATCGGCGACGGAGGCGATAACGAGAACACCGCCCCCGCAACCGTGCTGCAGACGACCATTAACAACTTTCTTCGGCACAGCGACGAACTTCTCGAGGAGTGCTTTGGGCCACTCACCCTGCTCGTGGAGTATTCGACACTCGACGAGGTGGAAGTTGCGCTCGGACACGTCGCCGGAACATTAACCGCCACTGTGCACGCAGAACCGACCGAGGACATTGGTCGACTGGTTGAGAGTCTCACTGCTCGTGCCGGCCGCGTCATCTTTGATGGTTGGCCAACAGGGGTGGCGGTTGGTTGGGGGCAGAACCACGGCGGGCCATGGCCCGCGACCACAACCCAACACACCTCGGTGGGTGCAACCGCAATTAGACGGTTCCTCCGCCCGATCGCCTACCAGGGTGCACCTCAACAGATGCTTCCGCCGGAGCTCACCGATGCAGGTCTTGCCCGAATCCCTCATCGCCGCAACGGAAAGCTGGAGCTCTCGTGACTGACCCACAACCCTTGCCGGAGTCATGGTTGGGACCGGTCATCAAGACCGGCCCCGCGGCAGAGCGCACCCCACGAAGCGCGAAGTGGTACGGCGAAGGCGATGACCGCAACACCTATCTGCACAGGGCGTGGATGCGACGAGGAATCCCCGACCACGCCTTCGACGGACGGCCTCAGATTGCCATCGCAAACACCGCCTCCGACCTGGCACCCTGCAACTCGCATCTGGACGAAGTAGCCCAGAGTGTGAAGAACGGCGTGTACGAATCCGGCGGAATCCCCTTCAATCTCCCCATCATCTCGCTCGGCGAGACCACCGTGCGAACAACCGCAATGTTGTGGCGCAACATGGTCGCGATGGCGGCAGAGGAGCTGTTCCGCGCCAACCCCATCGACGGACTCGTCCTTCTGGGTGGATGCGACAAAACCATCCCCGCTTTACTGATGGCCGCCGCCTCCGTTGGCATCCCCGCGATTGTTGTCCCCGGCGGCCCCATGCTTAACGGGACCTTTCAGGGTCGCCCACTTGGCTGCGGGACCGACGTCTGGCGGCTCAGTGAGGAAGTGCGTGCAGGGCAGGTCGACGCCGACTACTTCGTAAAGTCCGAGTCCTCCATGATTCGCAGCCGCGGACACTGCAACACCATGGGCACCGCATCCTCGATGGCGTTTGTCACCGAAGCGCTCGGGATGACCCTTCCGGGTGTGGCAGGAATACCCGCCTCTGATAGTCGGCTGCTGCAGTTCGCGCACGCGTCCGGCAACCATGCGGTGGCGATGGTCAAGGAAGGACGGACCCCCGCGGACATTATGACGGCGGCGGCATTCCACAATGCAATCGTCGCGCTCGCCGCAGTCGGGGGATCCACTAATGCTGTTGTGCATTTGTTGGCGATCGCGGGTCGTCTCGGAGTGGACGTCAGCCTCGACGACTTTGATCGCATCGGCGCGAACGTACCCTTGCTCGTCAACCTGCAGCCGGCTGGGGAATTTCTTATGGAGGATCTCTTCCGGGCAGGCGGATTTTTGGCTGTGATGAACGAAGTCAGACATCTGCTTGATCCATCGGCAATTACTGTTCAGGGCAGCCCCTTCGTTGACGCCCTCGAGGGGCAGCGGGTGTGGGATAGGAACGTCATCCGCCCCGCGAATGACCCCTTGCAGCCGGCCGCGGGGATTGCGGTCCTTCGGGGCAATCTCGCTCCCACCGGCGCCATTATCAAACCCGCAGCAGCAACTCCCGCGTTATTGCACCACCGTGGCCCTGCTGTTGTTTTCGACTCGGTCGAAGATATGCGGGCCCGCATTGATGACCCAGCGCTACACATCACGGCCGACTCCGTGCTCGTATTACGCGGGTGTGGACCGCGCGGGTACCCGGGTATGCCGGAGGTCGCCAACATGCCGCTACCCAAACGCGTGCTCGACACGGGGGTGCGCGACATGGTGCGCATCTGCGATGGGCGCATGAGCGGAACCGCCTACGGCACCGTCGTCCTTCACGTGACACCGGAGGCAGCGGCGGGCGGAACGCTCGCTCTCGTCCGGGACGGAGATCTCATCGAGCTGAACGTTGCCGCCCGAGCGCTCACGCTGCTCGTGGACGAGGCGGAGCTGGCCACTCGCGTGCCGTCAGTCGCATTGAGCGGTGCATATGCCGCTCCCATCCGAGGTTGGGAGCGCCTCTACATCGACCATGTTGAACAGGCGGATGCCGGCGCCGACCTGGACTTCCTCACCGGGTCAACGGGCCCAGCGGTTATGCGCGAATCCCACTGATCCACATAACTCCACTCTTACCAAGATTGACGATAGGAAGCTTATGAGCCAGCGAGTCAGAGCAGCCGTACTCCGCGAAATAGGCACACCGCTGCAGATCGAGGAGATTGACCTCAGCGATCCGGGTCCGGGCGAGATACTCGTCGAAATCGAGGCGGCAGGTATCTGCCACTCCGACCTCCACTACCTGCAGGGTGGCCTGCGCTGCCCACTGCCAGTGGTGCCAGGGCACGAAGGCGCCGGGCGCATCGTTGCGCTCGGTCCTGACCTGCGCGAAGGATACGCGGTGGGCGAGCGAGTGGCTCTGCTGTGGCGTCCTAACTGCGGCCGGTGCGCCCAGTGCATTGCGGGCAAACCGATCATGTGTGAGTTCGGGCCGGTACAGGCGCAATCGGGAGGTTTGCTCGACGGAACAAGCCGGATGAGTGCCGGGGGAGAAACCGTCCACCACCTGCTCGGGGTCTCCTGTTTTTCCGAGCGGGTTGTTGTTCCCGAGCGCAGTGTTGTGCGTGTCCCTGATGACATCCCGCCGGAAATAGCGGCTATCGCCGGGTGCGCGGTCATCACGGGAGTTGGCGCCGTACGCAACGTCATCGGCTCATGTCTGGGCGACTCCCTAGTGGTCATCGGTGCAGGCGGTGTTGGACTTTCAGCATTGATGGGAGCCAAAGCGGCCGGCGCCTATCCGCTTATCGCTGTTGACGTCGACGATGCAAAGCTCGAGCTCGCGCGCCGGGTCGGGGCAACGGTTACCGTGAACGGCCGCGACGGTGACGCGGTCGAGCGGGTGCTCGCCCATGTCCCACAGGGAGTGCAGTGGGTCGTTGAGGCTGTGGGGCGGCCCGAGACACTGGCATCCGCCATTTCAATGCTTCGTCCGGGTGGCACGGCGGTTGCTGTGGGTCTTGGCCGTGTTGGTCAGGACTTCCCTGTTCCGATCAACGAACTTGTGCAACGTCAAAAACGCGTTGTGGGTTCGCTCTACGGATCGTCGATTCCGCAACTAGACCTACCCCGCATTTTCGACCTGTATCGCAGCGGCGCCCTTCCGCTTGATCTGCTTCTGGGCGAGCGGTATCCGCTGGGCCGCATCAACGACGCCTTTGTTGCGCTGCAGAACGACAGCATCGGGCGCTCCATTGTGCTCCCGGGGCGGTGAGGAACACCATGTCATCATTCGCGACCTATCCGAGCCTTGTTGGGCGCACCGTTTTTGTGACCGGCGGAGCATCCGGTTTGGGTGAAGAGTTCGTACGAGAGTTCGTGGCGCAGGGCGCGCACGTGGGATTCATCGACATTGACGCCACTCGCGGGACGCAGCTTACGGCGGAACTTGGTTCCACCGTGCGCTTTGTCCCGTGCGATGTGCGGGATCTGTCTGAGCTGGAACGGGTGATTGCCGAGCTCACCGAGGAATTAGGCCCGGCCCAGGTGTTGGTGAACAACGCTGCCAACGACACCCGCCACACCATCACCGACCTTGATCCCGCGTATTGGGATGACCGGATGGCCGTCAACCTGCGGCACCAGTTTTTTGCCACTCGGTTTGTGGCCCAGTCAATGCGTGCTGCTGGTGGTGGCTCGGTCATCAACCTGGGGTCGATCAGTGCGCACATCGACCTCGTTCACCTGGTCGGGTACATCACCGCGAAGGCCGGTATCGAGGGAATGACTCGCGCTTTGGCGCGCGAACTCGGGCCAGGGGGCATCCGCGTTAATTGTGTAATTCCGGGTTGGATTATGACCGACCGCCAGCTGGAGCAGGAGGTCACCCCGGAAGCTGAAGCGCAGATCGCGAAAAATCAGTGTCTGAGCGGCCACCTGTATCCGGCCGATGTGGCGCGCATGGTGCTGTGGCTTGCCGCCGACGATTCGATGATGTGCACGGCGCAGAACTGGGTGGTGGATGGTGGTTGGCTCTAGTTCGCTGGGAGCTGCGATACCTGGTGGCAGCTGGACGGGGCCCTCGGACGTATTTCACGGTGAAGGAGCCTTCTGGGACAGCGCGGCGCGCACCTTCCGGTACGTCGACATGCTGAGCGGCGATGTGATCAGCGATCCCGGTGGGAAGCAGGCGCGCACTCATCTTGGCGACGTCGTGGCGCTCATTCGGCAGCGCACGCGGGGCGGCTATGTGATCGCTGACGAACACGGGTTTGTGCTGCTTGACAACGACCTGAGCGAAATCCAGAGAGTCCCGGTGATAACGGACCCCTCACTGCGGATGAACGAAGGATCCTGTGATCGCGCGGGGCGGCTTTTTTGCGGCTCGATGGCGTACGACACCCACCCAGGAGCAGGCAAGCTGTATCGCCTTGACCCTGACCTGTCTGTGCACGTGGTTCTGTAGCACGTGACTATTCCGAACGGCTTGGTGTGGCTAAGCGGCGACACCCACGCACTGCACGCGGACACGGCGGATCGCGCGGTGTACGTCTACGACTTTGACGCCAACAATGGGGTACTGGCAGACAGACGCGTGTTCCTGGATTTTCCCGCTGACGTGGGAGCGCCCGATGGGATGGCCCTCGATGCGGAGGGTGGGTTGTGGATTGCAATGTGGGGAGGTGGTGCGGTGCGTCGCTACGACCCGGCAGGCACACTCACCGACGTGGTCACCCTGCCGGTGACAAACGTCACCTCCTGTGCCTTCGGCGGTAAATCCGGCAGCACCCTCCTCATCACAACCTCGCAGCAGGGAATCGCCGTTGGCTCGGAGCCCTTCGCCGGCCGCAGCTACGAGATTGAGGTCGGTGTGCGCGGTGCCGAGGTGCACACTTTCGGCGGGTAACGGTAGCGTTCCACGCCGTGCCGAGCTCAGTCCTCTGCGCCAATCCGCGGAGCACGCAAGGTGTCAGCATCTCCCCAGCTAATTTGCTTGACCCAACCCGTATTTTTCCGTTTTCCTTGACAGGGAAGGGGAGTAATCCCTGCTTCGTATCGTCAGTACGTTCCCGAGGGGAGCCGGTGCGAAGAGCCTCACGGCTGATGAGACCTTCACGATTACGTGGAGGTTTCTGTTATGTCTGTTCCGTTGTGGACGTGGTTCGCGGTACTGGCGGTCATCGTTGCGATGCTCGCGGTCGATCTGGTGGCACATCGCCGCGCCCATGTGATTGGTGTGCGGGAGGCCGCGGGTTGGTCAGCGGTCTGGGTGGTTCTTGGGGTCTCGTTTGGGGTGCTCATTTGGGCCGTGTGGGGCGCCGAATTCGGTCAGCAATACTTCGCCGGTTACCTGATCGAGAAATCACTCGCCGTCGACAATGTTTTTGTGTGGGCGATTATCTTCGCCGCGTTCGCTGTGCCCCGCGAGTACCAACACCGCGTTCTTTTCCTCGGGGTCCTCGGAGCGCTCGTCTTTCGCGGCATCTTCATCGCGGCTGGTGCGGCATTGATCGAGAACTTCTCCTGGGTGCTCTACGTCTTCGCCATTTTCTTGATTTACACCGGGTGGCGAATGTTCCGATCCCGGAACGAGCACGTCCACCCGGAAAAATCTCGGGTCCTGAAGGTGTTTCGCCGGTTTGTTCCCATGACCGACGCCTACCACGGACAACGTTTCCTGGTTCGTAAGGCGGGAGTTGTGCTGGCGACACCACTACTGGCAGTACTTGTACTGGTCGAGATCACCGACATCGTTTTTGCGGTCGACTCCATCCCGGCAATCTTCGCCGTGACAAGCGAACCGTTTTTGGTGTTCACCGCCAACGCATTCGCGATCCTGGGACTCCGTGCGATGTACTTTCTGCTCGCTGACCTGATTCACCGCTTCATTTACCTAAAAGTGGGACTGTCAGCGGTGCTGGTCTGGGTTGGCATCAAGATGCTGCTGCTCGATGTGCTCTACATCCCCACCACAATCAGCCTTATTGTCGTCGCCGCCATCATCACGGTCTCGATCGTCGCCAGTCTGCGGGCGACACGAGGCCAGGGCCGCAGCGAGGTTCAGGTCGGCGCTGCTGGGGCATTCCGTACTGCCACAGCAGAAGAAATCGCGGCGCTCGAACCGTTGTTCCGACGTTCGCGTCGTGCGGTGATCACAAAGGAGCGCTCCACTCGTGGCTGAGTCCTTCGCTTTCGCGGCCCAGGAAAACTCTAGCTTTGGCAGCGAGGGCAGAAGTAGGTGTCGCGCTCGGAGAGCTCGTCCTCGCCCAGGGAGCCGCGCCGAATGCGAGTGCCACAGCGCAGGCAGGGTTTGTTTTCCCGGCGGCTCACCCACGACATTTTCCCTTTGCGCAGGTCGCCGGTTGTGGTGCGTTCGGTGCGGTCGCGGTTGGCGAGAATAACGCGGTGCGCGAGGGCGATCACTGCCGGTAGGTCAGGAACCTGCCCCACCGGTCGGGTCGGGAGAACTCCGCGCAAGAAGCAGAGCTCGTTGCGATAGACGTTGCCGAGCCCAGCGATCACCCGCTGGTCAAGTAGGGCGAGCCCAATGGGGCGATCCGGGTCGGCACTCAACCGTTTCAGGGCTTCATCGGGGTCCCAGCCTGGACCCAGAATGTCGGGACCGAGGTAACCAACAATGTCGTCCTCCGCTACTTGCGGAACCACTTCGAGGGTGCCAAGCGAGAAGCCAACCGTGACCCAGTCGGCGGTCGCGAGAATCGCGCGCGCCTGAAACGCGGGTCGGCGCCAGGGGGTATCTGGCCGGTAGATGTGCCAGGAACCCTCCATTTTGAGGTGGCTGTGGATGGTGACATCCGCTATTCGATGCAATAAATGTTTGCCAACGGCGACAACTTCGTCGACGGTTTCGCCGGTGAGATCGACCGTCGCAAATGCGGGAACGCGGATGTCACAGCGCACAAGTGTCTGTCCGGCCAGCACCTCGTTGAGAGAGCGGGCGGAGCGGAAGACGGTATCGCCCTCAGGCATTGGTCACTTCTTGCATGTCTCAGCTTCGCAATCGCAGGCCTTGAGGGGTGGCGGCGAATCCCGCGTCGGTCAGGGCGTGGCCGAGTGGTGTGCCGATGGAAAAGTCGCCGTCGATACGTTCGATGCGGAGTTTGCCGAGTCCGGTACGCACGGTCTCGGCGAGAGAGCGAGCGGCGGCGGCGAGGATCTTCTCGTCGGTGCTGAAAGTGAGGACGGTTTTGCCACCACGTTCGATGTAGAGGGTGAGGAACCCGTCGACCATCACCACGAGGGCGCCAGCTTTGCGGCCGGGGCGGTGGCCGGCACGTTTACCGGGGGTTGCTGCGGTCGGAGTTGCATGGTGCGCGGTGGGGGAGAGCGCGGCAACGAGGTCGGCGACGGGATCACCGTCGGCGTTCACCGCGGTGCCGTCGGATGCGGTGCCGGTCGATGCCGCGCCGTCGGATTCTGTGGCGGCGGGGTCGTTATCGAGTCCGGGCCAGGGCAGAGCCGCTCCGTACGGGTTTGCCGGGTCGGTGGCGGAGAGAGTGAGGGCAACCGGGTCAGCGGTGGAGTCGGGGTCGAGGACGAAGTTGCGCAACCGGTCAACGGTGGCGCCGGTGGCGAACTGGGCGCCGCCGAGTCCATCAACGAAGTAACCGCGGCGGGCCCGTCCGGTTTCTTCGAAGCTGCTCAGCACCTTGTACATCAGGGCGAATCCGCCCCGGATGCCTTCGTTCATCACGGCGCCGCGGGTGACAACTCCATGCCGCTCGAGCAGCATCTCTGCGGTGGCTTTGGCGCGCACGGTGGTGTCACCTTCAGCCAACGGCAGCAGGGACCAACGCCCGGCCACACTGGGTGGGCCAGATTGGGTGGGCAGAGACGGGCGGGCACGACCGCGGTAGGCGCGGGTGCGCACGGGGCGCACGGGAGCTTTGCCACCAAGAAACGAACGCAGCGGCGAGAAGGTGTCGTTGGTGATGAGGCCTGCCCAGACTAGATCCCAGATGGCGGTGGTGAGGGCTGCGTCATCCATCGAGCCAACCGCGGCGCCGAGCTGCCGGAAGAAGAATGCCCCGCCACCGGCTAGCGCGACCAAAATCTCGCGCTGCAGTTCGGTGGTGTCGCTGTCTTGTGGGGCGCCGAGGGTGATCGGTGTCGTGTCGGCGAGATGCAGGCTGACCCAGCCGTCACTGCCGGGGAGGGAACCTGCCCCTGACCAGAGCACTTCGCCGGAGACGGTGAGCTCATCCAGCCAGGCGGGGGAGTAGTTACGCAGTCGGGCGGGCAGTACTAAGGTCTCCCAGGATGAGGCGGGCAGGGCAACACCGCCAAGCTGGTCAATCACCTGCACCAGCCCGTCGACGCCCGTGAGCCGGCCGGTGCCGGTGCGCACGTTTTGCCAGACCGGCAAAAAACGAGCGAGGGTGTCCTGCGAGACGGGCTCGACCTCGTGGCGGAGCGCGGCCAGGGAGCGGCTGCGCAGGCGGCGGAGAATCTCGGAGTCCACCCATTCGCTACCGGTGGCGCCCGGCCGGAACTCGCCCTCAACCACTCGGCGGCCGCGGCCGAGTCGGCGCAGGCTGTCGAGCACAACGGCAACACCGAGCCCGTAGCGTTCGGCAACGGCCTGCGCGGTGAAGGGGCCGTGGGTGCGGGCATAGCGACCCACCAGATCGCCGATGGGATCCTCGACCGGTTCAACAAACGCTGACGGCACCCCAATAGGTAGCGGAACACCGAGCGCGTCGCGCAACCGGCTGGCATCTTCAATAACTGCCCAGCGGATATCCCCGGCGATGGAGGCGCGCAGCACCCGGTTGGCGCGCGCGAGCACCAGCAATTCGGCGCTGACGGTCTCTACTCGGGCGAGACGCTGCTCTTCGACCCGGTCGGCGTTGGTCTCGTCGGCGGTGTCGGAGCCGTCGGGCACGGTCATCCGCTCCACAATTTCGTCCACACTGAGCGGGCCAACGATGCGCAGCAGGTCGATAACGCCTTCCATGTCGCGAACCCGGCGGTCGGGGGCGAGGCGTTGCAGTTCGAGTTCGGTTTGTTCGATGACTCCGGCGTCGAGGAGTTCACGCAGCTCAGCCCGGCCCAACAGCTCGGCGAGCAGGGTCGGGTCGAGTGACAGGGCGGCGGCGCGTCGCTCCGCGAGGGGCGAGTCGCCCTCGTACATAAACGCGGCGACGTAGCCAAAGAGAAGTGATCGCGCGAAGGGAGACGCCGACTCGGTTTCTGTTTCCACAATGCGGATGCTTCTGCTGGCGAGTTTGCCCGTCAGCGCCATCAGCGCGGGCAGGTCATAGACGTCTTGTAGTACTTCGCGCACCGCTTCGAGCACGATCGGAAAGCTGGGGTATTTGCGGGCGACTTCGAGCAGTTGGCTGGCGCGTTGGCGTTGCTGCCAGAGGGGGGAGCGTTTGCCCGGGTTGTAGCGGGGCAGCAGCAGGGCACGGGCGGCGCACTCCCGGAAGCGGGCAGCGAACAGGGCGGAGCCGCCCACCTCTTCGGTGACCAGAAGTTCGAGTTCGGCCGCCTCAAAGACAAAGAGTTCTGCGCCGGGCGGTTCGGCATCGGTGTCGGGTAGGCGCACGATGATTCCGTCGTCGCCGGCGACCGCTGCTCCGTCGTAGCCGTAACGTTCCCGAACGCGGGCGGTGACCGCCAGCGCCCAGGGGGAGTGCACGGGCATCCC
>DASYMY010000255.1:0-2306 GCA_036008825.1 Glaciihabitans sp. | reverse complement strand
AAGCTCGGAGTGAGAACTGCTCCGGCACGATCGTCACTTGATGGTTCAAGACCAAATTGCCTGCAATTCCCGCCACAAACCCTGCGGAGGCGAACGCTAGCAACTTATATCTGATGACATCGATCCCGAGGGAAGCCGCCGCTGCCTCTGAGCCTCTCACCGCAAAGAATGCGCGTCCTGTCTTCGAATCGCGGAGGTTGAGCAATCCGAAGAGAACAGAGGAGGCCGCAGCCAGTGCGACGAAGTAAAAGGTTTTTCGCTCAGTGAAGTCGAAGAACGGCCACGCGCCCTTCAACCCCACGGTGTGGGCGTTGATGGTTGCACTACCGCCTTTGCCGGCGAACCACGGAACAACAAACAGGTACTCATCGGCCATCCAAGCGAAGATCAGGGTTGCCACCGCCAGGTAAAGACCTCGCACTCGGAGCGCGACAACACCGAGGATCGCAGAGGCTCCCGCGGAAAGCCCAGCACCAAGGACGAGGCTAAAGGGAAAGCCAATGCCAACGTGACTCGCCAGTTGCGCAGACCCAAAAGCACTGATGCCGACGAAGGCCGCCTGTGACAGCGAGATCTGACCTACCCATCCGGTGAGCATGACAATCGAAGAAGCGGCGATGAAGTACTCAGCGGCCAAGATGGCATCGCCCAGAAGCGAGTAGGTGTCGAGGGGGTGCAAGAAGGTTGGCACACCAACAAACGGCCATGCCAGCAACGCAATGAGGACTACATAGCGGCCGACTCTCTTACGCCCATCACGACGCGGCAGCACTGCCGTATTGAATGCAGTATGCACCGGAGTCGCATCAGCATCCCCTGCCAAACCGGAGCGACTGTCTCCTACCGAAAACTTGCCGCCGCGGAAGTACATGGCACCGAGAGCAACGATGGTGAGCACCAACTGCGGCATGCCGACCTGGGTGGCGAACGCTCGGACGCCGGGAACCGAACTGAATGCAGGCACGATGCCTTGGGCAACGCCGACAATTGCTGCACCTGCCACTGCACCGGGCAGGCTTCCGAAGCCTCCGATAAGCGCGGCGACGAAGGCGGGCAGCATCTGCAGCGAAAGCGAATAGGGCTGAAGGTTGGTGACGGCGGCCAAGAGAATGCCTGCAAGTGCTGCGAGACCGCCGCCGAGCATCCACGCCAGGCGGGCCATGCGGTCGGCGTTGATCCCCATGAGCCCCGCAGCTCGAGGGTTCTCGGCTGCCCCTCGCATGGCGAGGCCGATGCCCGTAAAGCGAAACAGGGCATAGAACCCGGTCGCGGTGGCCAAAGCGACGGCAAATAACCCGAGTTGGCCCCACCGGAGGATGGCACCGAACACATGGAAGCCGCCTTCCGGAAAGACCCTCGGGGCGATCTTCGCACCTGAGCCCCAAATCTGCGCAGTTGCCGCCACGATCAGGCCGTACACAGCGACGGTGCCCACCGTCTGCGCGGTAGAGCCTTGTCGACTCAGGGGTCTAACAAAGAACCGTTCAGTTGCGGCCCCTAACGCTGCACCCGCCAGAACGCCGATGGGCACCGCGATGGGCATCGGGATTCCACGCTTGTTCGCCTCGAACGTGACGTATGCCGGAAGCATTGCCATCGCGCCGTGCGCAAGATTCAAGACTTTTGATGCGCGGAATACCACTACGATGCCGATAGTGAGCATCGCGTAGGCCCCGACGAGGGGTGTGGACAGCAATGTGTACTGCAGAAACCTAAGAATCACTGCTACCCCTGGACGTCCTGGCCGACCCAGGGATCCTTAATAAACCCAGTCTTTTGTCGCCACCCGTTGAAGCCCTGCTTGTACTGGATAGCAAAGGCCTGCGCAGAGGTGTTGGCAAAGTGATTCCCTGGGCGCCACGTCAACGGGCTTGAAAGACCCGCGTCGAAAGTCATGGAGTCAAGAGCCGTCTTCAAGTTTGCCCTCGTTAGGTTGGGCCCGATCTTTTGGAATGCCTCAACAAGAAGGCTCATCCCGAGATAACCCCCCTCGAGGAACTGATTCGTCACGTCGGCCGTAGCTGACTCCTGGCGAATGTCACTCACGTACTTCGCCACGCCCGGTTGTGAGGCGAGGGCCTCGATCGGTGGGTTGTAGCCGGTCCAGACCCACATCCCGTCACATGCCGACCGGCAGTTCTCCGCCAGCGACCGGGTGAACAGAGGCTGCGCCAGGCCGAAGCCGCCGTCGGCCCCAAGCGCCGGGTCCGCGTCTCGGCCCTCCCGGAAGAAGCTCACCGCCGTATCCGGCTCAAGCAGGAATGCGATGAAGTCACAGCGTGCCCCAGTTTGATAGCACGCCGTGT
>DASYMY010000254.1:0-8355 GCA_036008825.1 Glaciihabitans sp. | reverse complement strand
CGCACGGATACGCCCACTCCGGGGAAGAGCGGGTAGTCAAGCAGGACAAGAACGTCAACGGGGTCGCCGTCGAGTCCGAGGGTGTTTTCGAAGAAACCGTAGTCGGTGGGGTACACGAAAGTCGTGAACAGAACGCGGTCGAGGTAAACACGACCGGTTACGTGGTCAACCTCATACTTGTTGCGGCTTCCCTTGGGAATCTCGATGACGGCATCGTAGGCGGCCATAATGCGTGCTCCTTGATTGGGGTGATTGCTGCAATAACGTTACTGGATGGACTCCGACCGTAGACCTCGTCTCTCCCCAGCCATAGCGGACACCCGCAGAGCCGTGCGGGAGGCACTGATCGACCTCGCGCCCCGCGGCGGTGTCGGAGGCGCAACTGCACCAGCCGTCGGGGGTGGCCCGCTCGTGCTGGTGGCGCTCAGCGGCGGACCCGACTCGCTCGCCCTCGCCGCCGCAGCCGCCTTTGAGGCGCCGCGTGCCGGCATTCGAGCTGGGGCCGTCATCGTCGATCACGGTTTGCAAGCTGGCTCCGACGTTGTGGCGGATCGCGCAGCGCAGCAAGCCCGCAGCCTGGGCCTTGACCCCGTTGTGGTTGTCGCCGTCACTGTCGGCGCCGATGGCGGACCGGAGGCGGCCGCCCGCACGGCCCGGTACTCCGCACTGGCCAACACTGCAGAGGCCGCAGGGGCCACTGCGGTGCTGCTGGGGCACACCCTCGACGACCAGGCCGAGACGGTGTTGCTGGGGCTTGCCCGCGGTAGCGGCGCCGCCAGCATCCGCGGAATGGAGAAAGTGACCGGGCTCTACCGCCGCCCACTGCTGGGGGTGCGCCGTGCAACCACCGAGCAGTTCTGCGCTGACTCCTCTCTCGAGCCCTGGAATGATCCGCAGAACCTCGACCCGGCATTCACCCGCGTGCGGGTGCGCACCCGGGTGCTGCCGCTGCTGGAGGCTGAGCTCGGCCCGGGAGTGGCCGAAGCCCTCGCCCGCACCGCCGAACAGCTGCGCGAAGACGATGACGCACTCGATCATTTCGCCGAAGAAGTTGCCGAAGAATTGGCGGATGTCGCTGAAGCCGGCATTTCATTGCCCGTTGCGGCACTGGCCAGCAACCCGGCAGCGCTGCGCCAACGGCTCATCCGGCTGGCGGTGGCCAGCGAATTCCACCTCTCACTCAGCCGCTCAGCGACCCTCGAAGTGGCCAGGCTCGTGACCGATTGGCACGGCCAGGGACCACTGGACCTGCCGGGTATTAGGGTTGAGAGGCAGGGCGGCCTGCTTATTTTTACTGCAAACGGATAGGACCCACCCAGCATGGAATTGACCGACGTCGAGGCTGACCTGACGAGTGTGCTCATTACCGAGCAGGAGATCAAGGACAAGATCGCTGAACTCTGTCGCCAAATTGAGGCCGATTATGCGGGCGAACGCCCCCTTCTGGTTGGTGTTCTCAAGGGTGCGGTGATGGTGATGGCGGATGTCTCACGTGAACTCAAGCTGCACATCGACATGGACTGGATGGCCGTTTCTTCTTACGGTGCCGGAACCCAGTCCAGCGGGGTTGTTCGTATCCTCAAGGACCTGGATTCCGATTTGACCGGCCGTAAAGTGCTGATCATCGAAGACATCATCGACTCGGGACTGACCCTGTCCTGGTTGACCGCAAACCTCAAAAGCCGCGGAGCTGACTCCGTCGAAATTTGCGCCCTGCTGCGCAAGCCCGATGCCGCCAAGGTGCAGGTCGACGTGCGCTACATCGGCTTCGAAATCCCCAACGAGTTTGTGGTCGGGTACGGCCTCGACTACGCCGAAAAATACCGCAACCTCCGCGGAATTGGTGTGCTCGCGCCCCACATTTACTCCTAGTTGCACCCGGATGATCCGGCCGCGCCCGCGGCTACTGCGTCACGCTGTGACGCAGCCCTGAGAATCCCGGTTACGCCCACGGCAAACATCCAGCGGCTGTCCAGTGCCGTGGCTGTAACCTCACATATACGTCTCTCGAGGAAGGTGAAGGGCACCCTGCCCGGATCATCATGGATATGAAGCGCTTATTTCGCGGTCCGATTGTCTACATTGTGCTGGCAGTCATCGCAGTCTGGGTCGGCTCCAGCCTGCTGACCGGCTCCGGTTTCCGCGAGGTCACCACCCAAGAGGGGCTCGACCTCATCGGCGGCGACACGGTGCAATCCGCGAAGATCGTGGACGGCGAACAGCGTGTTGACCTGACCCTGTCGCAGGCAGACGGTGACAACGGCACCCAGGTGCAGTTCTACTACGTTGCCCCCCGTGGAACCGAAGTTGTCGACGCGATCAGCGCGGCAAACATCGACTTCGATGACGAGGTTCCCCAGACCAGCTTCCTCACCTCCCTCATCGGCATCCTCCTGCCGTTCCTCATCATCGGTGTGATCTTCTACTTCCTGTTTATGCGTATGCAGGGTGGCGGCAGCAAGGTTATGCAGTTCGGTAAGTCGAAGGCCCGCCTGGTCGCCAAGGACGCCGCGAAGGTCACCTTCGCCGACGTTGCTGGCGCCGACGAAGCCATCGAAGAGCTCGAAGAGATCAAAGACTTCCTGAAGGACCCCGCACGATTCCAGGCCGTTGGAGCCCGCATCCCCAAGGGTGTGCTGCTCTACGGCCCTCCCGGAACCGGTAAAACGCTGCTCGCCCGCGCCGTCGCCGGTGAAGCCGGAGTGCCGTTCTACTCGATCTCCGGTTCTGACTTCGTCGAAATGTTTGTTGGTGTTGGTGCCAGCCGTGTTCGTGACCTGTTCACGCAGGCCAAGGAAAACTCGCCCGCCATCATCTTTGTTGACGAGATTGACGCCGTTGGTCGCCACCGTGGAGCCGGAATAGGGGGTGGAAACGATGAGCGCGAACAGACCCTCAACCAGCTGCTGGTGGAGATGGACGGCTTCGACCCGAAGACCAACGTCATCCTGATCGCCGCCACCAACCGCCCCGACGTTCTCGACCCCGCACTGCTTCGCCCCGGTCGTTTTGACCGCCAGATTGGTGTTGACGCACCTGACCTCAAGGGCCGCCAGCGCATCCTCGAAGTGCACGGCAAGGGCAAACCGCTCGCCGCAGGTGTCAACCTTGAGATCCTCGCCCGCAAAACACCGGGCTTCACCGGTGCAGATCTGGCCAACGTTCTCAACGAGGCAGCCCTGCTCACCGCACGCTCCAACGCGCAGCTGATCGACAACCGTGCGCTCGACGAAGCGGTAGACCGCGTGATGGCAGGTCCGCAGCGTCGCTCGCGGATTATGGCCGACAAAGAGAAGCTCATCACCGCGTACCACGAGGGTGGCCACGCCTTGGCTGCCGCGGCCATGCGTCACACCGACCCGGTCACCAAGGTCACCATCCTGCCCCGCGGGCGTGCCCTTGGGTACACCATGGTGCTGCCGCTTGAGGACAAGTACTCCGTCACCCGTAACGAACTGCTCGACCAGCTCGCCTACGCCATGGGTGGCCGCGTTGCCGAAGAAATCGTCTTCCACGACCCCACAACGGGTGCGTCGAACGACATTGAAAAGGCCACGTCAACGGCTCGCCGAATGGTGACCGAATACGGCATGAGCGCCATCGTGGGTTCTGTAAAACTCGGCAGCTCTGCCGGGGAACCCTTTATGGGCCGCGACATGGGCTCTGGCCGCGACTACTCCGAGAACATCGCCGAGACCGTCGACGCCGAGGTGCGTGTTCTGATCGAACAAGCACACGACGAGGCGTGGGAAGTTCTCAACAACAACCGCGAGGTTCTCGACCGTTTGGCGAGCGAACTGCTCGAGAAAGAAACTCTCGACCACGAGCAGCTAGCTGAGATCTTCAAAGACGTTGAGAAGCTGCCCGAGCGCCCGCAGTGGCTGTCCAGCAGCAAACGTCCCGTCTCCGATCTGCCGCCGGTGATCGTGCCGGGCAAGTCGCCGATTGACGCCGGAGCTGTCGACGGCGGAGTTGACTCCGAGCCGCCCGCCAAGCCCCAGCGGACCCCGCGTCCGCGCAAGTCTCCCGGCATCGCCACGGCCTAAACGCCGTGGCTCCCATCAACACCGGGCGCATCGAAGCGGCTGTTGCCGAGATCCTCTCCGCTATTGGAGAGGATCCGGCTCGCCCCGGCCTCGCCACAACCCCTCAGCGGGTCGCCCAGGCGTACACCGAGTTTTTCGCCGGACTCGATGTTGACCCGCTCAGCCACCTCGCCGACTCGGTTGAGGTGATGGCCGAAGCCGACGAGCTGAGCGAGCTGGTGCTGCTGCGCGATATCGAATTCCGTTCGATCTGCGAACACCACCTCCTCCCGTTTATTGGTGTTGCCCACATCGCTTATGTTCCCGGCAAACGGATCGTTGGCCTCGGCAAACTGCCTCGTGTTGTGGACACCCTGGCCTCCCGGCCACAGGTGCAGGAGCGGTTGACCGAAGAAATTGCTGATGCTCTGCAGAGTGGGCTTGACCCGCTCGGCGTGCTGGTTGTTCTCGACGCTCGGCACGGCTGTGTCACCGCCCGCGGGGTGCGCCAAGCGGACAGCTCCACCCTCACCCTCGCCTCCCGCGGCACCCTCGCTGATCCCGTTCAGCGGGCCGAGACCATCGCGCTGATCGGCGCAGGAGCATGACTCGCCCCCTCATCATGGGCATTCTCAACGTCACAACAGATTCCTTCAGTGACGGTGGGCGGTGGGTCGACGTGGACGCCGCGGTTGCCCGTGCCACCAAAATGGTGCAACAAGGTGCGAGCATCATCGATATCGGTGGGGAATCCACGCGCCCGGGCGCGGCCAGAGTTCCGCCCGAGGTTGAGCAGGCCCGCGTGATACCGGTGGTGAGACAGCTGAGCGAGCGAGGCATCCGCGTAAGTGTGGATACGATGCGATCAACAACCGCCAAGGCCGCTGCGGCAGCGGGAGCCGAGTACATCAACGATGTCTCCGGTGGTTTGGCGGATGCGCGGATGTTTGGCGTTGTCGCCGATACCGGGGTGAAGTACATCGCCATGCATTGGCGTGAGCACAGTGACACCATGCAGAACAATCCGCACTATGACGATGTTGTGGCTGATGTTCTTCGCGAGCTGGATGCGCGCGTCAGTGCGGCTGCGGCCAGTGGGATCGAGCTGGGCAAAATCAGTATTGACCCGGGCCTCGGTTTTTCGAAGACGGCGGAACACAATTGGCGTTTGGTGGCCGCGATGGCGCAGCTGAATGAGCTTGGGCTTCCCGTTCTGGTGGGGGCATCACGGAAAAGCTTTTTGGGCGAATTCGCGGTCGCAGGCGCGCCGCCGAAAAAACGGGACGCTGCAACCGCCACCATTAGTGGCTTAGCCGCACAGGCCGGCATGTGGGCTGTTCGTGTGCACCACGTGCCATCCACTCGGCAAGTATTCGATGTGTTGGACCGCGTTAGCGGCGGAACGGAGCAATCATGACCCCTCTCGACACGATCACGTTGACCGGGCTGCGCGCCACCGCCTTCCACGGGGTGTTTGAGCAGGAACGCACCGACGGGCAAGAGTTCCTTATTGACCTCACCGTGCACCTCGACACGTCCTCGGCCGCTGCGGGGGACGATCTCGACAAAACCGTTCACTACGGTGTGCTCGCCGAGCAGGCTGTCGCGGCTGTGGAGCGGGACCCGGTAGATCTGATCGAAACCGTCGCCGAACGAGTCGCCCAGGTAGCCCTCAGCCATGCCGCCGTTCAACTGGTGCAGGTCACCATTCACAAACCGAGCGCCCCCATCATCGTGCCGTTCGCGGATGTTGCTGTCACCATCTGGCGCGAACGTCCATGATTCGCCAGCAGCGGCTCCGTCTGGAGCTGCCCGCCGTTCTCTCTCTCGGCAGCAACCTGGGGGACCGTGAGGCGACCCTCCGCACTGCCGTCGCCGACATTGTTGCGCTCGACGGGGTAACCCATGTTGCCGCCTCGGGGATTGTGGAAAGCGCCGCCGTGAAACCGCACGGAACCGATACCGACGCTCCCGCCTACCTCAACGCGGTTGTGACACTTCGCACGGTGTTGGCACCCGAAGCACTTCTGGCGGCGCTGGCCGGTATTGAGCAGGCGCACGGGAGGGAACGACACGAACGCTGGGGCGATCGCACCCTGGATATCGACATTGTTGCCATGGGCGGGTTAGTGCTCGACACAGACAAGCTCACCCTTCCGCATCCCCGTGCGGCCGACCGTGCCTTTGTGCTGGCCCCGTGGCTACAGCTTGACCCCAATGCGCACCTTCCCGTGTATGGTCGCGCAGATGAGCTTCTGGCGCGTCTCAGTGACGGTGTGGCAAGCTACCCGGCGGAGGCCCTGCTGTGACCCGCACACGACCGATAACACTCATCCTTTTTGTGGTGTTCAGCGCCGCAGCCGCGTGGCTCGTAGAAATTGCGCTGATAGCGACCGGCCGGCCTGCTGCCGTGCCGCCAACCACCCTTGCCCTGGCGTTGGCCGTCATTGGTGCGCTCGACATCGCCTTGGCCTTCCCCATTCGACGGGCGGTCAAGGATCGCCAACGTGCCCGCGTTGACCCGTTCTACGCCACCCGCGTGGCAGTTCTGGCGAAAGCATCAAGCCTTGCCGGAGCGCTCGCCACCGGCGTTGGTTTAGGTATCCTCGTTTTCCTTCTCTCCCGTTCGGTGCTCGCGGTAGGCTCGATTTTGATGGCTGTCGCCACTATTGTTGGCGCGGTTGTGCTTCTGGTTGCTGGCCTCGTCGCCGAGCATCTGTGTAGCATTCCGCCGGACGATGACGACAAACGGGAAACCTACGATCCCGCGGTGGTGCGACCACACTGAGCTAGCCCCGACCGCCCACCAGGCGGATACAACAGCGAAGGAATCGCCGTGAAGGACCGCCTCGAACTGCCGGACACCACCTGGCACCGCGTGTCACCGAAATACGTTGTTGTTGACGTGGTGGGCACCATCATCACCGCCATCATTTTGGTGGGAGCAACAAGTGTTCCCGCCCTGCTGACCGACATCACCTGGTTGTGGATCATCCCCGCCGCCTTCGCGCTGATTATGCTCATCGTCATCGTGTTGGTGCCCCGCCGAGTGCGCTCGATTGGCTACAGCCTGCGGGATGACGACCTGTTGTTTCGTCGTGGTCTGATGTTTCAGAGGTTCGTCTCAGTGCCATATGGGCGCATGCAACTCGTTGACATCAACCGTGGACCCCTCGCCCGAGCCCTGGGCCTCAGCGAGCTCAAGTTCGTCACCGCCGCTGCTGCAACCGGTGTGGTGATTCCCGGAATTACCGCGGACGACGCTGAACAGCTTCGCGACCGCCTTGTGGAGCTCGCTGAAACCCGCCGGGCCGGCCTATGAGTGAGCCACAGGGCCCCGGTTACCCGGAACACGCCGCACCAACGCCTGCACCAACACCGGCGCAGCAGCCCAGCCCCGCGCAGGATTCTCCCTGGGTGCAGCCGCCTATGCAGCAGCAGGAGCAACCGCCCATCGAGGCTGTCGCCGAAACCGCCGCCATCAGCGACGGCGAGTGGCACCGCCTGCATCCGGCCACCCCGCTTCTTCGCGGCGGTATCGCCCTCCTAGCCATCCTCGCGTTTGTGCTGAACAGCCTCCGCGACCGCGTCATCGCCTTCTTCACCAACAGCGGGTACAGCGAGGGCGACCCCGTTGACTGGATCCTCGACGCCGGATACGCCCCGCTCGCTCTCGCCGCCATCGCCGGTGGCCTACTGCTATTCGTTGGGGTCTTTTACCTGTCCTGGCGGATGCACACCTTCCGCATCACCGACGAGGTCGTCGAAGTGCGCAGCGGAATCCTCTTCCGCACCAACCGCCGAGGCCGCCTCGACCGCATTCAGGGCATCAACATCGTGCGCCCCTTCTTCGCCCGCCTCTTTGGCGCCGCGAAACTTGAAGTCAACGTCGCCGGACAAGACGCCAACGTGCAGCTGGCCTACCTGTCCTCGTCCTACGCCGATGAACTCCGTCGCGACATTTTGCGCTTAGCCTCTGGAACTCAGCAGAAGGCGGATGCCGCAGCCGCTGCGGCGCAGCCCCACAAAGTGATCGACGGGCACACCGTCATTGACCAGCGGGTGAATGAACTGCTCGCCCCCGAGCTTGACCCCGACGCGGCACCACCCGAGTCGATCGTCAAAATGAACATGGGTCGACTTATCGGCTCCATTGTGCTCAACGACGTCACCGTCATCTTCCTGCTCATCTTCGCGGGCGCCGTTGTTGCCCTCTCCTTCACAGGAGAGCCGGTCGCGTTGATTGCCGCATTCCCGGTGCTGCTCGGGTTGGGCAGCTTTGTGATCTCCCGGTTCACCAAATCCCTGCGCTACTCCATCGCGGGAACCC
>DASYMY010000253.1:0-3845 GCA_036008825.1 Glaciihabitans sp. | reverse complement strand
AAAGGGCTTGGTCCTGCGCCCATCCCGTATTGGCGGATGACCGCGGCCCGACTAGAACGAGCGCTAGCCCTTGCCCCGCTCTACCGGCACACGGTCGTTTTGGTTGCCCAACAGATGGCCGCCGAGCGGGCCGGGGTAGAGGCCGCGCTTACCCTCATCGTCAACCAGGTGCGCACACGCCGACGCGGTCCCCTGCTGTCGGTCCGCACGGGCGCGGCGAGCACCCCACCTGGAGCGACGGTTACGCGCCCAACGATTTGAGCGTGTATTCGGGGTGATCCCGGTTGATGGCTTTCAGACGCCACGGGCTGTTGAACAGGGCGATCAGGTCCCCGTTGGTGCGCGAGACAATCTCGCTACCCTGCTCGCGGGCCAAGGCCAGCGCGGTGGCGGCATCCGTCTCACGTGCAACGGTGTATTCGAGCATGTCGAGGGCAATCGGGGCGTTGAAATCTTCTTTCATCCGCTCCGCTGCGACCTCAAACTGCAGCGGACCAACCGCGCCGAGAATCGGGTACTGCTCACCACGCCGCTCCGAACGCAGCACCTGAATGACACCCTCGTGGTCGAGTTGCTCAATTCCCTTGCGGAACTGCTTGTTTTTGCCCGACTCCGTCGACCGCGCCACCCGAAAGTGCTCCGGCTCGAACGCCGGCATCCGCGGGAACGACACGGCTGGTCCCTCAAAGAGTGTGTCCCCTGGGCGCAGCGCGAGCGCGTTGACCAGTCCAACCACGTCTCCCGGCCAGGCATTGTCAACGGTTTCGCGCTCGCGACCGAAGAGCTGCTGAGCGTATTTGGTCGAGAACGGGCGCCCGGTTGGCTCGTGGGTGAGTGTCATTCCCCGCTGGAATTCACCCGAACAGACCCGAATAAACGCAATACGGTCGCGGTGCGCTGAGTTCATCCCCGACTGCACTTTGAAGACAAATCCGGAGAAGGCGGATGTCACCGGACGCGTGTTTCCCTTAACATCCACGCGGCCCTCGGCCGCCGGGGCGTAGTCAACGATCGCGTCGAGCAGGTGCCGCACACCGATGTTCATCACGGCAGCGCCAAAGTAGACGGGAGTGGTTGCACCGTCGAGGAAGAGCGCCTCCTCGTGGGTTTGCCCTTCCATTCGCAGCAGGTCGAGTTCTTCCGTTGCAGTAGCAAACGCGGTGCCGCCAGCCTCAACGGCCGCGTCGCCCGAGATGGGTTCCTCGATGGCGATGGTCGCGCCACCGGGGGTGCGGGTGAAGCGCAGCAGATCGCCTGAGGCCGCGTCAACCAGCCCCTGGAAGTCGCCGGACAGTCCAACAGGCCAGGTGATTGGGGTGGGCAGCAGCCCGGTGCGGTCCTGGATCTCGTCCATCAGGGCGAGAGCGTCGAGCCCTGGGCGGTCCCACTTGTTGATCATGGTGATGAGGGGGATGCCCCGCAAACGACAAACTTCGAACAGTTTCATGGTCTGTGTTTCCAGACCCTTTGCTGCGTCGACGAGCATAATGGCGGCGTCAACGGAGGCCAGAACCCGGTAGGTGTCTTCGGAGAAGTCGGCGTGGCCGGGGGTGTCCACCAGGTTGATGATGGTGCCGCGGTGTTCGAACTGGAGTGCTGCCGAGCTGATCGAGATTCCTCGAGCCTGCTCCATGGCCATCCAGTCGGAGACGGTGGCGCGACGGCCCGACTTGCCGTGCACCGCTCCTGCTTGCCCAATGGCGTGGGCGTGCAGGAGCAGTGCCTCGGTCAGAGTCGACTTACCAGCGTCAGGGTGCGAGATGACCGCGATGGTTCGGCGGCGGGACGCCTCATCCGCAATCTTGCGGCTGTTGGCGCTCTCGCTCACTTCGGTGTTGCTCATCGACGGGCCGTCGCTTCCTTCATACGTTGTGGTGCTGTGATCTGTGGTGTTCCCAAAAAGTTTAGGAGTCCACAACGATCGAGGTGATGATAGGGCTACGACGGAAACGTCGCTGCAGCCACCGGCTCATGGTGCGGGTGATCAAGCGTTCCAGTTCGGGTCCGTCGAGCTTCTTTTTGTCGTTAGCGACCTTCATGGCGTCGGCAATAGCGGTGCCAGCACCGGCCATCCAGTCGGTGTCCTGAACAAATCCGCGGGAGAAGAACTCGATCGGCTCGGCAAGCTTGCCCGTGCGAGTGTCGAGAATACCCAGCACCGTGATGGTGCCGTCTTCGGCCAGTTTGCGTCGGTCGTCGAGGGCTTCGTGCGACGCGCCACCAACGGTCATCCCGCTGACAAAAACGTAGTCGGCCTTGATACGACCGGCGATGGATGCGCGACCGTCGATGAGGTCAACAACAACGCCGTCCTCAATAACAAGAACGCGGTCTTCTTCAACACCCGTTTTGACGGCGAGAGCCGCGTTGGCCTTGAGGTGACGCCACTCGCCGTGCACCGGAAGAACGTTGGTGGGCTTGACGATGTTGTAGCAGTAGACGAGTTCGCCGGCGCTGGCGTGACCGGAGACGTGCACCTTGGCGTTGCCCTTGTGGACAACGTTGGCGCCCCAACGGATCAGCCCGTTGATCAGGCGGTAGATGGCGTTCTCGTTACCGGGGATCAACGAGCTGGCCAGCAGCACGGTGTCGCCCTCACCAATCTTGATGATGTGCTCGCGGTTAGCCATCCGTGACAGTGCGGCGAGCGGCTCACCCTGTGAACCGGTGCAAATCAGAACAACCTGGTCGTCGGGGAGTTTCTCGAGCGTCTTCATGTCGACGATGAGGCCGTCCGGAATGTCGAGGTAGCCGAGGTCCTTGGCGATACCCATGTTGCGCACCATGGAGCGACCAACAAAGGCCACCTTGCGGTTGTGGCGAATTGCCGCTTCGAGTACCTGCTGAATGCGGTGAACGTGGCTGGCGAAGCTCGAGACGATGATGCGGCGCGGGGAGGTGCGGAAGACGGTGTCGATTGCCGGTCCGATGTCCTGTTCGGACATGGTGAATCCGGGAACCTCAGCGTTGGTGGAGTCAACCATAAACAGGTCAACGCCTTCCTCGGCCAGGCGAGCGAAACCACCGAGGTCGGTAATACGGCGGTCAAGCGGGAACTGGTCCATCTTGAAGTCACCCGTGTGCAACACAAGGCCGGCCTCGGTGCGAATAGCGATGGCCAGTCCACCGGGGATGGAGTGGTTGACGGCGAGGAACTCGAGGTCGAAGACACCGAAGTTCTGGCGGTCACCCTCGGTGACCATCTCGGTCACGGGAGCAATACGGTGCTCCTGCAGCTTGGCACCAATAAAGGCGAGGGTCAGCTCCGAACCCACGATCGGGATGTTGGCGCGTTCCTTGAGCAGGTACGGCACGCCACCAATGTGGTCTTCGTGACCGTGGGTCAGCACAATCGCTTCGATGTCCGCTAGGCGGCCGCGGAGGTAGCTGAAGTCGGGAAGGATGACGTCAATGCCGGGCTGGTTGTCTTCGGGGAACAACACACCACAATCGACGATGAGCAGCTTGCCCTTGTGTTCGAAGACCGTCATGTTGCGGCCGATCTCACCCAATCCGCCGAGCGGGATAACGCGCAGTCCGCGATCCGGAAGGGGCGGCGGCGACGCCAAATCGAGGTGATGGTCGTTCATGTTTCTCTTTTCTGTCGTGCTTGTGTTGAGTGATGCGCTGCACACAGCGGTGCTGACATACATCACGTAATGGGGTGGGCCGGCGACGGCCCGGATGAAGTGTGGGGGAGCGCGGCAACGCGCAAAAGTAACGAAGTGCGTTCACGTCCCACTCGACAGAGTGAGGCGGATTCCACGCACTTCTTCCAATTCTGCCTGAAAACCGGATGAGCCGGAGCCGAACGGGCTTCTGTGGCCCGTCGAGATGGCGTAGCA
>DASYMY010000252.1:0-1677 GCA_036008825.1 Glaciihabitans sp. | reverse complement strand
CGGTGCTCTCGGTGATCGAGCTGTCGAACGCGAGCTACCGCAAGATGAAGCAGAACCTGTGGTGGGCTGCCGGCTACAACCTGCTGTCGGTGCCGCTCGCCGCAGGCATCCTTGCGCCCATCGGGTTTGTGCTGCCGATGGCGGTGGGCGCCATGCTGATGTCGCTGTCGACCGTCATTGTGGCCCTTAACGCACAACTGCTGCGCAGGCTCGATCTTCGGCCTGGCAGCAGTGTGCGGTGAGACCCGTGGGACTCGATGAAACGAATTACAGGATGGGCTTGCCACCCGTGACCGCGATGACCGCACCCGAAATGTAGCTTCCCTCGTCAGAGGCAAGCAGAACATACGCGGGAGCAACCTCGGCCGGCTGGCCAGGGCGGCCCAGAGGAGTGTCGTCGCCAAATGCGGCGACCTTCTCCTTGGGCATGGTCGACGGAATCAGCGGAGTCCAGATCGGTCCAGGAGCAACACTGTTCGCGCGAATGCCGCGCTCCCCGAGTGCCTGCGCCAGCGACGAGGTCATGTTCGCAATCGCCGCCTTGGTCATGGCGTAGGGGAAGAGGCCGGGCGAGGGGGCATCCGACTGAATTGAGCTGGTTCCGATAATGGATCCGCCCGACTTCATGTGCGGAAGTGCCGCCTTGGTGAGGTGGAAGAACGCGCTGAGGTTGGTGTGAACCGTGCGGTCCCACTCCTCATCCGGGATCTCCTCGATCGAGTCGCGGTTCATCTGGAACGCGGCATTGTTGACGAGGATGTCGATGGTGCCGAACTCCTTCGCCGCTGTCGCGATGATGGACCGGCAGTGCATCGGGTCAGCGATGTCGCCGGGAACGAGGATGGCTTTTTGGCCGGCCTCTTCAACCCACTTGCGGGTGTCTTCGGCGTCTTCGTCTTCGTTGAGGTAGCTGATCAGTACGTCCGCACCTTCGCGGGCGAACGCGATCGCGACGGCCTTGCCAATTCCGCTGTCACCACCGGTGATAACAGCCTTTTTGCCCGTGAGCTTGCCGGAACCTTTGTAGCTAGACTCACCGTGGTCGGCCTGCGGGGTTAGTTCAGCTTCTGTGCCGGGTACTTCTTGTTGTTGTTCTGGTTGAGTCATCCGAATCCTCCTTGATTGAGTTCTTCGTTGATTGCCGTGCTGTGTGACTGTGCTGTGCTGGCGCTCGAGCGAGCGCCAGCACGGGGTGGTGCAAGTTATGCCTGAACGTCTCCGCGCCATGCGCCATCGGCGGCAGGCTTGGCTTCGATGTACTTCTTGAAGTTGGCGAGATCAGACTTGATCATGTGGTCGTCGACACCGAAGATCGCTCCGGCCTTCTCGGCGAGGCCCTTAGGCTCCCAGTCGAGCTGCACGGTGACGCGGGTCTCGTTGTCGCTGAGCTTGTGGAAGGTGACCACACCGGCGTGGTTTTCTTCGCCACCGGTTGAGTTCCAGGCGACGCGCTCGTCGGGGTGCTGCTCGGTGATCTCGGCCTCGAACTCGCGCTCCTGGCCGGCGACCTTAACCTTCCAGGCGGTGAGGGTGTCGGTGACCTGAGTGATCGACTCGACGAAGCTTAAGAATTCGGGGAACGTTTCGAACTGGGTCCACTGGTTGTATGCGGTGGTAACGGGAACGTTGACGTCAACTGTTTCGATTACTTTGGCCATTGGTGATCCTTCTTTCGAA
>DASYMY010000251.1:0-6363 GCA_036008825.1 Glaciihabitans sp. | reverse complement strand
AATGTTCGTCGTCGCGAAGTTGTCCGCCAGCGGCCCCGTCGCGGCAGCGCCGCTCGTTACCACGAAGATCGCTCCAGCGTCCGGAATTGCGGAATCGAGGTTCGTAATCTCATCAGCGGTGAAGCGCACCGTATGGCCGGTGCCGCTGAAAACGATTGGCTTCGTCGCGTCTGTGAAGAAAGTCGCGGGCGCACCGCCGATGTCCAGCTTGGCGCCGGCTTGGAAGGTGATTGCCTGAGTTCCGACCAGGACCTGCGGGTCATTGAAGACAAAAAGACCGCCGCTTTGGATGGTGACTGGCCCGTCGAGTTGGTCGCCAACGAGGTTCGCAATGTCGAGGAGGCCTCGATCCTGCACTTCCACCGGCACCCCTCCGAGCGCGTTGAGAGCGCCGACACTTAGACCGCCTTCCTGAACGATGATCTTGTCCACCGCCGTGCTCAGCCCACTTGCAACGCCATCCCGGCGCAAGATCACCAAGCCCCCTGGCCCATTGCCAAAGCCAACGCCAAGAGGGCTGTTGATCGCAAGCGTCTCCTTTTCGGCGCCCGCTGCAGTCGAGGTGAAACTGTAGTTGCCGGTGAAGTCCAGGTTCGAGTTGAACATCGACTGAAGGGTCGCCTCGATCGTGTTCACGTTGTTGTCCCCACCGTTGATGCTGATCGCGGCGTCCGTGATGTTCCGGCTCGTCGCTTCACCGCTGAGGCCCTTCCATGGCGTTCCAACTCCGATGACCGGTACGCTGGTGGCGTTGTTCCCGATGCCATAGAAGAGGTTCGCGTTGTTCGCGAGCCCAGCCACGGTATTCCCTGCAGAACTCGGATTCTCGTGCACGATGATCGCGTCGGTCCCCACGGTGAGGTTCGTTCCGACAGTCAGCGCGCCGAGCTGAGCCGTGGTCCCCTTGATGCGCCCCCCCGCCTGGACGTCGAACTCGTCGGTCGTGTTGGGAGTCGCGTTCAAATCCACCATGCCGCCGGCCAGGATACGCACATCCACACCCGTAGCGTTGGCGCTGAGGCCCGCCGCGTTCCAGTTCAACGTGGTGTTATTCGGGATGAAGCCCGTAGTGTTTGGCGTCGCATCCCCGACGGTCACCAGCCCGGTGCCGAGGGAGCCGGCCACGGTGGAAGTGATTGAACCGTTGCGCAGGAGGATCGCGCCAGAGGCCGTCCCGCTATTGTCGGTGGTCAAGAAAAGCGGGTTGCCGCCTTGTTTGATTAACGTCGATCCTGCTCCCAGAATCAGGCCGTCGGCGGTGACATCCGTATTGACGCTTAGCTGACTCGTCTGGCCGGCATCCAGGCGGATTGCATCCGTAGCGAGATCGTAGTTGTTGCCTTGGTTGATCGACAGATTGCGAATCGCACCAACCGGCGGGACGGTGCCCGACAGGTCGATCTGCCCGACCCGCAAGAGCAGGTTGTCTCCTGTCGCAGCGGGACGACGGACATCGATCGTCGCGTTCACGACGCTTGCGCCAAAGTTGATCGGCGCTCCGAAATCCAGCGCGGTCTCCGAACGGAGGTTCAACGTCGTGCTGGTCCCAAACGTAATGCCCGCAGAGTTGAGCACAGGACTCGCGTCGGTCGCTCCTTCGATCGTGTTCGTGCCAATCCCGTTGATGATGAGCCGGCCAAGGAACTCCGCGTTGTTTGCCGCGCTGATCGTGAACGGCTGCCCACCGTCGCGCCGCAGCGTCGTCGTCGCGTCGCCCTTGAGCGAATCCACACGCAGGCTCTGCCCCCCGACGTTTTCGCCGTTGCTGTTCACGTTCAGGATCGCCGTCGCGCCACTATTCACTGCGATCCCGGCCAATCGAGCGTTGAAGGCATCGTTGCCGTTCACGCTCATCGTGGCGTTGCCGATCGTGACGGTGCCCGCCTGCATCGTTTGTGCCCCGTTCGTCCCCGCGAGATGGCGGACATCGAGGTTAAAATTGTTGTTCCCGGCGTTGATGTTGACGTTGGTGAACGTCGTAGCCGTGTTCGCGCGCAGAGAAACCGTCGGGGTATTCGCCGCGTTCGTGATGTTGATCATCGTGTTCGCGTTCCCCAAGGGCTGCATCCCCGCAGCGTTGCTCTCCAGCACCAACCAGCCTTGGTTGACATCGAAATCGCCGGCGAAGTTTACTGCGTTGCCGTTGGCAACAGTGCCAGAGAGACTTCGCAGGTCGCTTGCCCCATTCTTCACGATCTTGGTGGCCGAGTCCCCGCTAAGAGCGTCGGCCAGAAGAAAGTTGTTAGCCACCACCGTGGTGGTCGCGCCGGGATTCAGTGCGAGTTCAGTCGTGCGAAGGAAATAGCCGGATGCCGTCGTGGCTGTCAGGGTCGCTGTACCAATGGTGATCTTTCCAATGGTCATCTGGAAATCACCCGGATCCCCTGTCGAAGGATCTCCGCGGAACGTGAAGCTATTGTTGTTCGCCACCACGCTGCGCACGAAGTTGTAATTGCTCTGGGCAGTTAACTGCAGCGTGACGTTCGAGGCGTTGATGTTGATCAGGTTGCTACCCACGCCGGTCCCCCCAAGAGGGTTGTTTGCACCCGCCGTCCCAGCTGCCGAGGCCTGAAGAGTCCCGCCGTTCAGCTCAATCGCCCCGTTGATCGCGTTATTGAACGCCGTTCCACTCGTGCCCAAGCGCAGGGTCGATCCACCGTTTTTGATCAGTCCGCCAGAAGTGACCTGGCCTTGAATCCCGAGAGAGTTCGAAGTCACATTCACCGTCAGCACATCCGCTCCAGAATTCTTGGTCGAGACCGGCACCGTGGGAGCCAGTTCATTTGCGTCGTCCGCGGTCTGACTGAGACTGTTCAGGGTCAGAGCGCCGTTTTGCAGGATATAACGGGTCGCGGTGTTGGCGGTGAAGTTGAGCGCGGTTATCTCGATCGGAGTGACTCCGCCCAACTGGATGGTCTGCTGTGCTGTTTGAGCATTGAAAACCGCCGTGTCCAAGGCGCTCGGCGTGCCATCCGGATTCCAGTTTACGGCATCAAGCCAATTCGCGGTCGCCGCACCAGCGTCCCAATTGTAGGTCGTCTGGGCCTGAATCGGGCCGGCGAGCGCAAGGATTGCACTCGCACCGACAAACTGGAGCAGCCGGCGCGGAGAGGGACGCTTGTGAACGAAGAGAAGAGACGAAGGGGTTGTCATGGTGGCGGGGTAAAAAGGGGGACCCGGCGGGCAGAAGGTCTCGCCGGGCGGGCTCCTTGTCGTGCCGTACCGCGCCTACCGCAACGAAAATTAATATCAATTCCAAATCTATGGAGGACCCGCAGCCAAGAGAGAAAAACCGGGGTGCATTCTCCGCGGGCGCGCGTAAGCACCGCCCCTGTTGTTAATTGTTTATCTAGTGCTTCGCGAATGCGACGATGCCCTTCCGGCCGTTCATGCCTCGCTTACCGCAGAACGGCTCGTGCATCTTTTCCAAACGCGAAAGGGGTGAGCCTCGAAAGGCTCACCCCTTTTAAAACGTCCTTGCCGCGTCTCTGGGACTTAGCTCCTCCGCCGGCGGAAGCGTTGCAGGCCGGCGAGGGTGGCCAGGCCACCGAGCAAGGTGATCGCGGTGCTCGGTTCCGGCACTGCCGTGAGCACCACGTCGTTGCCGGTGCCGCCGGTGTAGCTGATCTGGAAGGGCTGGCCGCTCGCGGTGAAGATTGCCCCGTTGTTCAGCGGCGTCCCGTTCATGGTGAACAGGCCGGGGCCCGCCACCGCGTCTGCCTGGTCGTTGTTGATCACGACGAAGCTCGTCGAGCCATTGTCCGCTGGATTGTAGGCGCCCAAGCTGATCGTGATCGCCGTGTTCGAAGTCAGACTGACCGTGCCGGTGACGTTCAGTTGATCATACTCGGTCCCGGCATTGGGGCCGAAGATCTCCAGAGCGAAGGTGCCGCCACTGAATGTCGTATCGCCAGCGTTCATGGTGCCAGGACTCAACCCGGGGGCGAGCGTGCCGCCGGCAATGATCAAGTCCCCAACAGAACCGGTGCCGCCTAATGTGCCGCCGGCTGAGACCGTGGTGGTGCTGGCACTGATGGAACCTGCCACGAGCAACTCACCTCCGCTGACCGTTGTGGCGCCGACATAAGGACTTACGCCGCCAAAGGTAAGGGACCCAGCTCCGGTCTTGGTCACTGCGACGTTCCCCTCGATTGCACCGTTGTAGGTGTAATCGGCGGCATTATTCACCGTCAGAGTGTTGTCCGCGATACCGCTGTTGATGATCCGACCGCTTTCACCTACGCCGACGCCGCCCGGGTTTGCACCACTGTCGAGCGTGCCCAGACCGGCCACGGTTTGGTTGTTACCGTAAAGATCCGCGGTCCCGGAGAGACGTGTCGTCAGTGCTCCAGCGGCCGGAAGCGTGTTCGCCGCCGCGAGGCGCAGCGTGCCCATCTCGACGATGGTATCTTTATAGGTGTTTCCAGTGCCCGCGAGCATCACCGTATCGAGGCCTGTCTTGGTGAGGTTGAAGGCACCGGTAATATTGCCCTCGATCCGCAGGATCGGGCCGGTGAGATTGTCTCCGAAAGGCTGGCCAACGGTTGGCTGCCGGCCAAGGTCATAGCCCTGCCCCTGCAGGATGTTCATGCCCACCGATGAATTCGACAGCAGGTTGACGGTCACCGCCGGTCCGACGGTGCGCTGGACCGCCGGCGCCATGCTATCCGCGTAAAGATAGCCTTCGAGCGAACCACCGTTCAGCCCGATCGTGCGTGCCGCGAGCACATTGGTGTTCAACTGGAGGTTCACGCCGGCCGGCAAGTTGTAGGTGGAGCCGCGAACGTCTTCACGATTCCAACGCTCGATCGATCCGGCCTGCTGAGTTACCGTTCCCAGCGGGGTGAACGCTGGAGTATCGATTTCCAACGCAGCGTTCCGCTCGATGATCGTCGCGGTGGTCGCTGAGCCGAGGGCGCCGCTGTCGCGGATGCGGAGCGCGCCCTGGCTGACCGTGAGGGAGCCACCAATGAAGCTCGCAGAGTTATTCCCGCCCAACTCCAACGTTCGGTTACCGACCTTCGTCAGGTTCTTGTTAAGTCCAGTGAGTTGGTTCACTACCGCAGCCGTGATCCGACCGGTGTCGGTCGTTGCACCGCTATCGAAGACGCGGACGAGTGCGTCATCCTGCAAGGTCAGGTTTGGGATATTGCCTCGGAAACGATTGTTCGGCACGTCGAGGGTAACGGCCACCCGGCTCGCCGTGCTCGTGCTATCGAGCGTCACGTCGGGGATCTGCACATTGCGATTGTCCCCTGCGGACATACGGATGGTTCCTTCGTTCACGACCGTGATCGGTCCGCCGCTGAAAGTGGCGAGCTCTGCAGTTCCCTGATCCCTCGTGAAGGTCAACTGAGTCTGCCCAAATGCCTGGCCGGCCTGACCGCCGGTGGTGAGAGCACCATTCAGCGTGACGGCGTTACCGGGCACCGACTGACCCAACCCTTGCAGGTCGTTGATTTGCAAGGTTCCGCTATTGACCGTCCATCCCGAAGCGTAGCCGGTTTGAGGCACGTTGATGGTCAGATTACCTGCTCCAAATTTCGTGATCCCGTTGGCAACGATCGCGCCGCTGATGGTTGCCGTGACGTTGGTCAAAGGATTAGCGTTCACGTTTGTGCCCACATACATGAGGCCTTCGACATTCTGCGTCCCGTTGTTGAAAATCAGCGAAGGCTGAATGGTCGTGCTATTGAGGTGATTGATGAACCCGCCACTCTGAATGGTGATCTGATTGAAAGGGCCGCCGATATTGATGTTCTGGCTCGTTCGCAACGCATAGACGGTCGCGTTGTCCGTGATCGCCAATGCGGCAGTCCCGACATCAACCTTATCCGTCGAGAGCAGCGATCCAGCGGTGTAAGTGGCATTCAGCGTCTTATCGTAAGTCACATTGGCGAACCCGTTCGCGCCATAAGTGACAAATGTCTGATCCGACGTGGCATTGGTGGTGATCGCAGTCGCATTCACGATTGATGGTGAGACCATTCCGTTGGTCACCGTCGGCGGGCTATTGGTAACAATGATCTTATCACCCGCTCCCAGAGTACCTGGCGCAGAACTCTGTAGCATCAGAGTGCTTCCAGCGCCTGCGCGCGTCAGATTATTCAGCGTCAGCGTCGCAGTCCCTCCAGTCCCCGTAAGCTGCGACCGGAGCCGTGCGCCCCGGCTGTAGGTTACATCACCCACGGACTCCGAGCTGGCCGCCGCGTTGGCTCCAATCAAGTTCAGCATCGCGCCATTCAGATTGATGGGCGTTGTATCGTTGAAGCGGTCGGTGTTATTGGCCGCCACCAGAGCACCAGCATTATTGGCCGCGCCGTTGGCGTTATCGAAGAACAGCGCCGAACCGGGGTTCAGGGT
>DASYMY010000250.1:0-13477 GCA_036008825.1 Glaciihabitans sp. | reverse complement strand
CGGACGGCTTCGTGCTTTCTGCCATGAGAAGTTGTTCTCCTTGTGTTTCTCGCGGCGTACCCGCGATCTGTTGTTTACAGCCTATTGCGTTGGTCTAAACGAGAGCGGATGCCACAAACTCCTGGCCTCACGCACCCCTCTGGTGGGACAGTAATTGGGGGTTCTTTCTTTGCGGTTGGAGAATCGCCTGCTACAGTCTTCCATTAAGTCTGATTTATTCAGGGCCTCAGCCTTTGTAGTCAGACGTAACGAAGCGTCGTGACGAACAACAAAGGAGTTAAGGTGTCCGAGAATTTCCCGCCCCTCATCGTGATGGGTGTCTCAGGGTCCGGAAAGTCCACCATCGGTCAGGCGCTCGCCGATTCCTTCGGCCGCGAGTTCATTGACGGTGACGACCTCCACCCGCGGGCTAACAAAGAGAAGATGGCCGCAGGTAATCCGCTCAACGACCAGGATCGCGCTCCGTGGCTGGAGATCATCGCCGACCGTATCGGCAGCGAACTGGCCGACGGTAAGCCCATTGTTGTGGCCTGCTCGTCGCTCAAAAAGTCGTACCGGAGAATCCTCACCGCCTACGCCCCCACAACGGTGTTCGTTCACCTGTCGGGTGAGCGGGAGATCATTGCCGAACGCCAGTCACACCGCCAGCATGAATACATGCCCAATAGCCTCCTCGACTCGCAATTCGAGACGTTGGAACCCTTGGTCGACGATGAACGAGGCATCGTTGTTGATCTCGGCCAGACTCCGGACGAAATGGTCCGGTATGTCCGCGAGCGGCTCGCCGAACTGACCGACTAGGCAGCTCACTCGCACCACACCCACCCCTGGGTGTACCCGCATCACCTACGCAGCAGCATCAAAAGCGTACTTCCGCAACAATCCCGTGATCAGCTGTTCCTGTGCTGATCCTTCCAAGTTAGGACAACGATGACCGACATTGAACTTGCGTGGCAATTGCCCACGTGGGGATTACTTCTGGTGGCTCTTGGCGCCATCGCCCTTTTGCTGGTGCTGATTATTGGCGCCCGCATTCACGCGTTCCTCTCGCTCATTATCGTCAGCCTTCTGACGGCGATCGCAACCGGTGTGCCCGCGAACCAGATTGTGCCGGTGATGACGGCGGGGTTCGGCAGCACGCTGGCCTCTGTCGCCCTACTTGTTGGTCTTGGCGCCATGCTCGGGCGGATGCTGGAAACCAGCGGCGGAGCAAAGGTGCTCACCGACTGGCTGATCCGCAAGTTTGGTGAGAAGAGAGCCCCTCTCGCGCTCTCGGTTGCATCCCTGATGATGGGTTTCCCCATCTTCTTCGACGCCGGCCTTGTTGTGATGCTCCCCATCATCTTCGCCGTCGCCCGTCGCCTCGGCGGATCGCTCCTCCTCTACGCCTTCCCAGCAGCCACCGCGTTCTCGGTTATGCACATCTTTGTACCGCCGCACCCCGGACCGGTTGCAGCCTCGGGCCTGCTCGGCGCTGACGTTGGCCTTGTTCTAGTCTTCGGTCTCCTTGTCGCCATCCCCACCTGGTACATCGTCGGTTACAAGTTCGGTACCTACGTGGGCCACAAATACAACATCGCGATCCCGAACATTTTGCTCGGCAACGAGAACGACACCACCGCCGCCGAGTTCAAGTCCACCCCAAAGCTCGGCACCATCGTGTTCCTGCTGCTGCTACCGCTGGTACTGATCTTCCTCAACACGGGGCTCAACGCTCTGGCCACCGCCGAAGTTGTTTCCCTCGACGACGGATGGGTGCAGACACTGCGCCTGGTTGGTGAAACCCCCATCGCCCTGCTGATCACCGTTGTGTTCGCGATGTTCCTTCTTGGATGGCGTCAGAACAAGTCGAAGTCACTGGTTGAGACCATTGTCGACAGCGCCCTCGGCCCGGTATGTGCGATCATCCTCATCACCGGTGCCGGTGGAATGTTCGGTGGTGTTCTGCGCGCGAGCGGAATTGGTAACGCTATCGCCGAGTCCCTCGAAGCCGTTGGTCTCCCGCTGATCGTTGCTGGCTTCGTCATCGCAGCCATTGTGCGCGTTGCCCAGGGTTCGGCCACCGTCGCGCTGACCACCGCTGCCGCCCTTGTGCAGCCGGTTGTCGCTGCTGACGCCTCACTCAACGCCGTTGAGCTGGTAGCCATCGTTCTGGCCCTCGCCGCCGGATCGGTCTTCGCCGGACACGTCAACGACTCCGGCTTCTGGCTGGTCAGCCGCTTCTTCGGTATGGACACCCAAACCACCCTGAAGACGTGGACCGTTGGCCAGGCCCTGGTGGGTGTGTGTGGTTTCATCTTCGCGCTCGCCATCTTCCTGGTCGCCGGGCTGATGGCCTAACCGAACCGCTTAACCCAAGGAACACGAGAAACCATGTCGTCACCTCTCTTTGACCTCACCGGCAACATTGCCCTTGTCACCGGTTCCAGCCGCGGCATCGGACGCTCCATCGCTCACGGTCTAGCGACCGCTGGCGCGACGATTGTGTTGCACGGACAGAACCCGGACCGCTTGGCAGACACCACCGCCGAGTTCGTCTCCGAGTTTGGGCAGGACCGTATCCGCTCCATTGCTTTCGACATTACCGATGAGAAGGCAGTGTCTGCCGGAATCTCCGAGGTCGAAGCGAACGTGGGGCCCATCACGGTTCTGGTCAACAACGCGGGCATCCAGCACCGGGTGCCGTTGGTCGAGTTGGCGATCGAAGATTGGGATCGTGTTCTTCGCACGAACCTCACCAGCGCCTTTTTGGTGGGACGTGAGGTCGCTCGCGGCATGATCCGTCGGGGCGGAGGCAAAATCATCAACATTGCCTCCGTCCAGACTGATCTAGCCCGCCCCACAATCTCCGCATACACGGCATCCAAGGGTGGAATTCGCAACCTCACCCGTGCCATGACCGCGGAATGGGCCGAGCACAACATTCAAATCAACGCCCTCGCTCCCGGGTACATCCACACCGAGATGACCCAGAAGCTTGTGGACGACGAGAACTTCAACTCGTGGATCCTCGGCCGTACCCCCGCCCACCGCTGGGGAAGCACCAACGACCTGGTGGGGCCGGCCGTCTGGTTGGCCTCGCAGGGCTCCAACTTTGTTAACGGACAAGTCATCTTTATCGATGGCGGAATGACGGTGGTCGTCTAATGTCACAGCCCAACATCGCAATTGTTGCCCACGGAACAAACGACCTCCGTGTCGACGAAATCCCTACACCCACAGCTGAAGCGGATGCGGCGATCATCAAGATCGCGTATGGCGGCATCTGCGGCTCCGACCTCCACTACTGGACGCATGGAGCGGCGGGGGAGTCCATCCTCAAAGAGCCCATGGTGCTCGGTCACGAAATCGTGGGGACCGTAGAACAAGCAGCGGCGGATGGCTCCGGCCCGGCTGTTGGCACCCTGGTTGCCGTGCACCCGGCCACCCCGAAACCTGTTGATGGGGTGCGCTACCCCGAAGACCGCCCCAACCTGGCACCCGGCACCACCTACCTGGGCAGTGCCGCGCACCACCCGCACACGGAGGGTGGCTTCGCGAGCCGTATTGCGCTGCCAGCCCGAATGCTCCGCCCGCTTCCTGCCGGGCTGAGCCTCAAGGGCGCAGCACTGGCAGAGCCAGCCAGCGTCGCCTGGCACGCCGTCTCCCGGGCCGGCAACGTGGCAGGCAAGTCAGTGCTGGTAATCGGCACAGGGCCAATCGGCGCACTGGTGATTGCCGTACTGAAGCGCGCGGGGGCTGCAAGCATCACCGCTGTGGACCTGCACAACAAACCGTTGGAGATCGCCACGGAGCTCGGCGCCACCAACACCATCCTTGCCACGGACACCGACGCCATCGCCGCCGTTCAGGCGGATGTGGTGATCGAATCCTCCGGCAACTACCGGGGACTTGCCTCCGCCATCCGTGGAGCGGTTCGTGGAGGCCGTGTTGTGATGGTTGGCCTGCTGCCCTCCGGTGAGCAGCCGGTACTAATGAGTCTGGCGATCACTCGAGAACTCGAACTGGTGGGATCCTTCCGCTTCGCAGACGAAATCGACGACGTCCTGGCCGCACTGGCCGACGGGTCACTGTACGTTGACCCCGTTGTTACTCACGAGTTCGACGCCACCGACGCGCTCGAAGCGTTCGCGGTAGCCCTCGACGCTTCCATCAGCGGAAAAGTACTGCTCCGCTTCTAGAGTTAGTGCGCTTGTGCGCTTGTGCGCTTCTAGTGCAGATGCGGAGCCGGGTAGGGCACGTCTTTCCAGACGTGCTCTACTTCGGCAATGGTGCGGCGCATAATCAGGTCCATGGCCGTGCGTGCCATCGCCGCATGCCCACCCTGAACGGCATCTGCCACGTCCACGTGAAGTTGCAGAGCCTCTTCGTGCGGAGTTTCGGGCATCAGGCCGAGGTCAGTGCGCCCGCGCAAAACCTCGGCAATCATGCCCTCCATCGCGCCAAACATTTCGTTTCCGCTGGAGATAAGAACGAGGGTGTGAAAGCGGATATCCAGCTCGAGGAACGCGTCAAGATCACCCGACCGACCCACGGTACGCATGGTCGCCGCGGTGCTGAGCAGCTCAGCGGAGGCTTCCTGCGTCGCTCGCGAGGCAGAAAGCTCCGCAGCAATGGGTTCAACCGAGGCACGCAACTCGGTCAACGATCGAAGCTGAGCTCCCTTGCCCACACCGGCCAACCGCCAGGCGATCACCTGAGGGTCAAAAAGGTTCCATTGGTCAATGGGGAGAACTCGAATTCCTACCCGCCGAACCGAGGTCACCAGACCGAGCGAACGCAACACTCGAACAGCCTCGCGGATGACCGAACGCCCGACTCCCAGCTCAGCGGCCAATGCTTCGGCGAGTACCGTGGTACCTGCTGCCAACCGACCATCGATGATGCGTCGGCCGATGTCGTCGACGGCGCGGTCGTGAAGGCTGGGCGGCATAATTTGAGGATAGCTGGGCCCGGCGGAGGGTTACGCCAGCCACAGCGCAACGAGGGGATATTGCTGAATGAGTGACCGGTTACGAGTGATTGTTGCCAGCCCGCTAGACGAAGAACTCTGTGCCCTTATTGAAGAGCGCGAACCCCGCGTGAGCGTGATCCGCGACCACAGCCTGCTCCCCACTCAACGTCACGGTGGCGACCACCAGGGTGACCCCAGCTTCACCCGCACCGCAGAGCAGCAGCAGAAATTTGACGCCCTCGTTGACAGTGCAGACGCGCTCTATGGGCTACCCGACGAATCAGCCACCGCGCTGGCCCGCACGATAACCGCAAACCCAACGCTGCGCTGGGTGCACACCACTCCCGCCGGTGGCGGCGCACAGGTGCGTGCCGCAAAACTGGGCGAGGACGACCTCAACCGGATTCTATTCACCCAGTCCGCCGGAGTTCACGCCGAACCTCTTGCCGAGTTCGCCCTCCTCGGCGTGCTTGCCGGACTCAAGCAGCTGCCCCGACTGCAGGCCGCTCAAGCAGAAAATCGGTGGGCGGATCGCTGGACCATGGGTCTTATCAGCGAACAAACCATTCTGGTTGTTGGCCTCGGCTCGATCGGCAAAGCCGTCGCGCAGAAGCTATCCCTGCTCGGCGCCACCGTGATCGGAGTGCACCGTCGCGAGGTCGACGCCCCCGGAGTTACAAAGATTGTGCCCGTAGATGATTTTGCGGATGCCGCTGCCTCGGCTGACGCCATCATCATGACCCTGCCTGGCACTGCCGCCACCAACAAAATGCTCAGCAGCACCGTGCTTGCCGCCGTGCGACCCGGGGTGACCGTGGTGAACGTCGGACGTGGCACAACCATTGACGAGGACGCGTTGGTTGTTGCCCTGGGCGACGGGCGGGTCGGTTACGCAGCACTGGACGTGTTCGCCACAGAGCCGCTGTCAGAATCGAGCCCACTCTGGGGGATGCCCAATGTTCTGGTCAGCCCGCACACCAGCGCTCTGCACCCCAACGAAGACCGGCTGATTGCCGAGCTCTTCGCCGACAACGCCACCCGTCTGCTGGACGGCCGCCCACTGATCAACCGGGTCAACACGGTCGAGTTCTACTAGATACGGGGCGGCGCGGGTTGGGAGCCCCGGCGGGAGGCATCCGCTTCATCTGTGACATCCGCTTCATCAATGAGGTAGAGTCGACCCTTGGTTATGAACCACTGTTCGCGGTGGTTCAGGCTGGAACTTCGGCGAGGGAACCTCAACTCACGTTCATCCGAACGGGGCGGTTCCGTTATCGACGCGGTGGTGCAGGCTTCGGTCTTCCTCACGCTGACATGCGTTCGAGTTGAGATGTTCGATCTAAGAACGACACGAATTGGGCCTGACGGTCCGGCAATGGAGAAAATAATGGCTGACAACGCCGACAACAACCTCAAAGCTGAAGTGCGTACCTCCTTCGGCAAGGGAGCGGCTCGTAAGATCCGCGCACTGAACAAGATCCCCGCAGTGATCTACGGACACGGCACCGAGCCGCAGCACGTGACCCTTCCTGGTCACGAAGTTGCCCTCATCATCCGTAAGTCGAACCAGGTTCTGGACCTCGACATCAACGGCAAGAGCCAGCTGGCCCTCGTCAAGGATGTTCAGAAGGACCCGGTACGCCAGATCATCGAGCACCTTGACCTCATCGTTGTCCGCAAGGGCGAGAAGGTCACCGTTGACGTCACCGTTCGTGTTGAGGGCGAGCCCGCAGCTGGCCTCACCTACATGCAGGACAGCGTGAGCGTGTCGATCGAAGCCGAAGCGACCCACATTCCCGAGTTCTTCACCGTCAGCATCGAAGGTGCCGAAGAGGGAACCTCGATCTACGCCAAGGACATCGAACTGCCCTCCGGCTCCACCCTCATCGGTGACCCTGAGCAGCTCATCGTCAACGTCACCACACCGGAAGAGGTTGACCTCGGTGAAGACGAAGGCGCCGAAGCAGAAGCGACTGAAGAAGCTCCTGCCGAAGAGTCCGCCGAGTAATTACGTTTTTTCGCAAACTCAAGCCAATGGACACTAACCAGTGGCTCGTAGTCGGGCTCGGTAACCCCGGGCCCGACTACGCGGGAAACCGTCACAATGTGGGCCAGATGGCCCTCGCGGAACTGGCTGACCGAGCCTCATCCTCGTTCAAAAGCCACCGCACCAATTCCCTTGTCGCCGAGGGACGCACCGGGCTCGCTGGCCCGCGCCTGATTTTGGCGAAACCCGCGACATTTATGAACGTCTCAGGTGGGCCCGTTGCCGGCCTGATGCGGTTCTACAAGATCGAACCCGACCGTCTGATAGTTATTCACGACGAGCTCGACATCCCCTTCGACACCATACGGATCAAATCCGGTGGCGGCCACGGCGGACACAACGGTGTTCGCGACATCATCGCGGCCATCGGCACGGGCGATTTCCTCCGCATTCGGGTGGGTGTTGGACGACCCCCAGGACGCCAAAGCGCTGCCGACTACGTACTGCGCGATTTCGTGGCCGACGAGCGCAAGGTACTGCCCAATCTGCTGGCCGACGCCGCCGACGCCGTCGAACAGATCGCCAGCGACGGTGTGAGCGCCGCGCAGATGCGTTTTCACACGGCAGCGCCGGAGTGAGCGGCATCCGCTTTGTCGCTTTCGTGTCGAATCAGCTCCACCGCCTAACGTAGAAGAATGCGCGTTCTACTTGCGGGGGCCTCAGGGGCGCTCGGTACCTCAGTTTTGGCCAGCCTGCTCGCTCACGGTCACACCGTCATTGTCGTTGCCGGCCGGGCGGGAGAGTACGCGCAGCTGCAGGAGCGCTCGCAGGCGGCGGAGCTCTCGCAGACAGCTCAGCACCCGGTGATGGAACACGTCGCCAATCTCGACGATCGTGGCGCTTTTCTCGCCAGTTTGGACGGTCTGGGCGCTGACGCCGTCATCAGCCTGCACGGCGCGGACAACGAACTGCACCCCGGCTTTCGCAGCGCGCAGAGCCTGAACCGGGTGCGGATGGAAGGCACCAGCACCCTGCTGGCCGCCACACGCATTCTCGGCGCCAGCCGCTTTGTCGGTGCCTCATCCTTTGAGGGATACGGCCTCCGCGACCACGGAGACATCGAACTGGCAGAATCTGCCCCGTTCGGCGTCGACGACGGCCCACGCGCCACCGCTACTCAGACGGCTCTCCTCAGCGCTGAACAACAAGTACGGGCGTTCGGTGGCACCGTTCTTCGTCTCGGCTACGTCTACGCCACCGAGGCCAGCAGCATTCCGCCGGTGTGCTCAACCTGGTCAGGTTCTCTTCCCGTTATTTATGCGGATGACGCTGCGCTCGGCTTCACCCTTGCGCTGGAAGCCCCGGGTGCCGAGATCTCGTCTGCTCGCAGTGGACCCGGCCCGGTCTACAACCTCGCCGCGCCCGCGCCAGCCACCTGGACGTTATTGCAGCAGCTGCAGGCCCGAGCCAACGGTTTTCCTGAGCCCATCGCGTTGCCCGCCGCCGTGTTACGCGCAATTTCCCCCAACGCCGGGCGACTGATTGCCGAAACCTCGATGCGACTGACATCCGCCTCTGCAATGGAGGCTTTGGGATGGAGTGCCGCACATCCAACCCTTGAATCGGCTTTCCTTCCAGCGAACACGGCGACACTTGTCGGTGCGCCCGCCTAGACTTGACGGGTGATACTCGAGGGATTAATCCGGGGGCTTTCGCGCGCCCACAGCTTCGAGACCGCTGTAGACCACGCCGCACGTAGCGCAGACTTTTCGCTCGTCGACGGCCTTCGCGCCCCCCTTCTCGCCGCTCTGCTTGAGCGACGTGGCGGACCCCAGGCGTTGTTGGCAATAGTCGCAACCGGTCGCGAATCCGAATACTTACGTACGGCTTTGGCCTGTGTGCTGCCCGCCGCCACCATCATCGAGTTTCCGGCCTGGGAGACCCTGCCGCACGAGCGACTGAGCCCCAGCGCCGAAACAGTGGGAAAGCGAATTGATGCGCTGCGCCGACTAAAGGCGTGGAGTGAGAACCCCGAAGGCACCATTGTGTTGGTGGCCTCGGTGCGGGCCGCCCTGCAACCGTTGTCAGATAACCTCACCGACCTCGAGCCCATCCGCCTCACCGCGCAGGGCCGCGGCTACGACCTGACGGCCCTCGGCCGACGCCTTGTGGACCTCGCATATACACGCGTTGACATGGTGACCCGGCGAGGTGAGTTCGCCGTCCGTGGCGGAATCCTCGACGTGTTTTCGCCCATCGAAGAACACCCAATCCGGGCCGAACTGTTCGGCGACGAGGTGGAGACTCTGCGGTACTTCTCTGTCGCCGACCAGCGCAGTCTGCCGGACGAGGTTCTCGAAGCCGAGTTGCCCGCGAGCCGCGAAATGCTGCTCAGCGACGAGGTGCGGCAGCGCGCCAAAGAGATGCAGCACGAGTTTCCGAGTCTGACCCAGATGCTCGCCAAAATCGCCGAAGGTATCCCCGTCGACGGGATGGAATCCCTCGCCCCGGCCCTGGTCGACAAACTGGTGCCACTGACGCACTACCTTCCGGACAACACCGCTATTGCGGTGATGTCTCCTGAGAAGGTTGCAACCCGTGCCGTGAGCTTGGTGGAGACCAACCGCGAGTTTCTGAGCGCCGCCTGGAACGCTGCAACCGCGGGAGCCGAGGCTCCCATCGACCTCGACTCGGGAGACTTTCTCTCCCTCAGTGGCTTGCGAGCCAGCGCCGGCGACCGTGCCTGGTGGACCTTCAGCCAGTTCAACGCGGGCGCCGTGTCCTCCGACTCCGCCGAGCCAGCCGGAACCATCTCCCTGACCGAACTCGTCGACAGTATTGTTAGCGACGACAACTACGTTCGCATTGACGCCGTGGGTGTACCCAGCTTCGCCGGTCAGGCCGACGGCGCACTGGAACACGTGCGCACCCGCATTGCCGACGGCTGGACGGTCGCCGTTGTTGCCCAAGGTGCCGGTCTGGTTGAGCGCACCGCCGATGTGCTGGGCGAACACGAAATCGCTGCGCGTATTGTGGAGGCGTTCCCTGCAGAGGCCGAGCCAGGAGTGGTCTACCTCCTCAAAGCCTCCGTTGAGGCGGGCTTCGAGCTGCCTGACATCAAGCTGGCCGTCCTCAGCGAGGCCGAGTTTTATGGCCGCTCCGCAGGGTACGACTCGCGACAGGTCAAAAAACTGGCCAGTCGCCGCAAAAATGTGGTTGACCCACTGCAGCTCAAAACAGGCGACCCCGTTGTGCACCAAACCCACGGCATCGGCAAGTTCCTAGAACTCACCCAGCGGGAGGTCTCGAGCGGTGGCCGCAACGCGGTCAAGTCCATGCGCGAGTTTCTGGTGATTGAGTACGCGCCGAACAAACGTGGTTACCCCGGCGACAAACTGTATGTCCCGACGGACCAGCTCGATCTGCTCTCCCGCTACGTCGGTGGGGAAGCCCCCACCCTCAGCAAGATGGGCGGAAGCGACTGGGCGGCAGCCAAAGGCAAAGCCCGTAAAGCCGTTCGCGACATCGCAGTTGAGCTGGTCAAACTGTATTCAGCCCGGATGGCGTCCAAGGGCTACGCCTTTGGTCCAGACACCCCCTGGCAGCGGGAGCTTGAAGAAGCGTTCCCGTTCGCAGAAACCGCCGACCAGCTGACCACCATTGACGAGGTCAAAGCTGACATGGAGCGGCCCATCCCGATGGACCGTCTGATCAGTGGCGACGTTGGCTACGGCAAAACCGAGGTTGCGGTGCGTGCTGCCTTCAAAGCCGTTCAGGACGGCAAACAGGTCGCCATGATCGTGCCAACAACCCTGCTGGTTCGTCAGCACCTGGAAACCTTCGCCGAACGGTTCTCCGGATTCCCCATTCACCTGCGTCCGCTCAGCCGATTCCAGACGGAGAAAGAGTCGAAGGAAACCATTGACGGCCTCAAACAGGGCACCGTTGATGTGGTGATCGGAACCCACCGTCTACTCTCCAAGAGCATCGAGTTCAAAGACCTGGGCCTAGTCATCATCGACGAGGAACAGCGCTTTGGTGTTGAACACAAGGATGCGCTGAAGAAACTCAAAACAAACGTCGACATTCTGGCAATGTCGGCCACCCCGATTCCGCGCACCCTAGAGATGGCAGTCACGGGGATCCGCGAAATGTCGACCCTCGCGACCCCACCGGAAGACCGTCACCCCATTCTCACCTTTGTTGGGCCCTATTCGGACCGCCAGATAGGTGCGGCCATCCGCCGTGAACTTTTGCGAGAAGGCCAGGTGTTCTACGTTCACAACCGGGTGTCGAGCATCAACCGTATTGCCACGCAAATCGCCGAGATTGTGCCGGAAGCCCGTGTGGCCGTTGCGCACGGTCAGCTACCCGAGCACGTGCTCGAACAGGTGATGGTCGACTTTTGGGAACGCAAGTTTGATGTGCTGGTTTCGACCACCATCATCGAAACCGGTCTCGATATTGCCAACGCCAACACCCTCATCATCGACCGGGCCGACAAATACGGGCTCTCCCAGTTGCACCAGTTGCGCGGACGTGTTGGCCGTGGCCGGGAGCGCGCCTACGCGTACTTCCTCTACGACGAGATGAAACCGCTGAGCGAAACCGCCAACGACCGACTGGCCACCATCGCCGCCAATAACGACCTCGGTGCGGGAATGCAGATCGCCCTCAAGGACCTCGAAATTCGCGGAGCCGGAAACCTGCTTGGTGGCGAACAATCCGGCCACATTGCCGGTGTTGGTTTCGACCTCTACCTGCGAATGATTGGCGAAGCCGTCAGCACCTTCCGCGGGGACGTGGCCGAGGGACAAACCGAGCTACGCCTCGAACTGCCTGTTGACGCCCACATCCCCGAGGAATACGTCGAAAGCGAGCGCCTGCGGTTGGAGGCGTACCAAAAGCTGTCGACCGCCAGTGCGCCAACGGCGACCGCCGACCAACTGGATGCGGTACTTGAGGAACTCACCGACCGGTACGGAGAGCCACCCGAGCAGGTCACCACGCTAATCGCAGTATCCCGTCTGCGTCGTGCCGCTCAAAAAGCGGGCCTGAGCGAAGTGGTTGCTATGGGTGGCAAACTCCGTGTCGCGCCGGCAGACCTGCCGGACTCGATCCAAATCAGAATGCAGCGGATGTATCCGGGCGCGAGGTATTTCGCCGCACCGCGCACCATCAGCGTTCCGATGCCGGAAGGTCTCGGCGACCGGGCCCTGATCGAGTGGACATTCACACTGATGGGCGCACTATTCCCCGAGGCGGTCGCCGCAACGGTGGAGCCGACGGCGTAGCATCCGCCGCTGAGTATTGATGCCCGATAGTCCGATAGCGCCAACACCGTACGAGGTGCTTGGTGTTGACGCCCGCTGCAGTATGGACGAGCTGCGGCGGGCGTATCGACGAATGTTGCGCGAAACCCATCCGGATACCGGCGGGGTTGCCGTGCAATTTCATGCGGTGCAAGCGGCGTGGGACACCATTGGCACCGAGGTGAGCCGAAGGGCGTACGACTCCGGCGCGTCGCGGCAGTCGCCGTCTTCGGCCTCAGGGGCCTCAGGGTCCACGGCCCACGCCGGCTGGGCGCCCGGGGAGGCCCCCAACCGCAGGGGAACCCGCCCTGCCCCACGGGAGTACGGCAGTGCCGGTGTCGCCGAACGGGACGAGTACCTGAGGCTGCTCGCCGACTGGAACCCCGCATTCGTTGGCGCTCCGTACGCGGCGACCACGGTTCGCTCTGCACCTGCGCCTCTCCGACGAGTGTTGGCGAAGGCACTTGCCGAAGAGGCGACCGGGTACGAGTTATCCAATCTGGGTATCGGCTTCACCATCTGGCACGGGATCTCCACCGCCACCAGCGCCCCGGGAGAACCCAACGAGAAACTGGACCACGTTGTTCTCGGCGCCAGTGGCCTCTTCGCGATCTCGTCCGAGGATTGGGGCGGGCCCGTACGGTTGCGCAAGGGCGAGCTTATTGGTGCGGGGATCGGTGATGCTGCACCAGTCAACGCCCTCACCATTCGCGCTCGTTACCTCAGTCGCACCTGCAAAGTGCCGTTCACCGCGGCGCTTGTGGTGATCCCCGATGGGGCAAGCGACGACAGTGTGGCGCTGCTCGGCAGTATGCGCGGCATCCCCACCGTGTTGGTGCAGCGGTCACGGTTGGGCGACGTGCTGCGGCGAGGGCTCGGATCCGCACCGTTCCGCGGTGGCGCAGAAGTCTTCGACATTCGAACCCGGCTCAGTGCGGGCGTTCGGTTTGCTTAGGGATTGTGACCGAGATCCTCGCCGACCGGTTTTTTCTGCCAGGGCCACCGACCCGAGATCTCCAGCTCCAGTGAGAAACTCAAAAAGGTTCGACTCAACACAATTCCCGCCAGCACCGCGACACTTTCCAGGGTGGGCGTAATCGCAACCGTCCGGATGATGTCGGCTGCAACCAAAAGCTCCAACCCCAACAGGATCGATCGGCCCAAAAAACTGCGATACGACCGATACACTCCCGCCCGCCGACGCAGCAGGCTGCTCAGAGCAAT
>DASYMY010000249.1:0-2191 GCA_036008825.1 Glaciihabitans sp. | reverse complement strand
GCCACTGCGCGGAGTGTCCCGCCGTTGAAGTTCAACGCACCGGTCCCGACGTTCACGACCTGGCCAGTATTGACGGTGCCTCCGTTGAGGTTCGCCGTTCCATTGCCGCTCGCATTCACGCCGAGCCGCAGCGCCAGCAGGTTCGCCTGGGCGTTGCCGGAGATATTGTAAGTGCCGGTTCCCGATTCGCCGACCCAGAATTCGCTGTCCGCGCTGTTCACGACGCCGCCGCTTTGGTTGAACGTGCCGACGCTGGTTGCAGTGTTCGAACCGATGGTCACGTGGTTGCCGTTGCCGCCGAGTTTGTTGAACGTGCCGCCGGACATGTTCACCGTGCCGACGCCGTTCCCCCGGCCAACCGCCACCCAGTTGTTCGTGTTGATCGTTCCGCTGTCCTGCAAGTTCAGCACGCCGACTGCGGTCGGGAAGCCCTGACCCACGAAGATTTCGCTCGGGCCTGTGGTGAGCACGGCGTTGCCGCTGACCGTGAGCGTCGCCGTCGAGTTTGCCTCGTTGGCGATCTGCACGGGAACGTTGGTTGTCGCAGTGTCGGTGACGGTGCCGGCGGTGATGTGCACGGTTCCGGCGTTCACCACGAATGCCGCGGGGAAGTTGCTCGTGCCCGATAGCGCGAGGGTGCCGAGTCCTCGCTTCATCAGCGCGGCGGTGGCCGTGAAGTTCTGCCCGACGGTGAAGGTGTGACCATCTGCGGCGACATTGATGAGCGTCGGGAAGCCGGTCAGCGGACGCGTGCCGAGGGTGGTGGCGCCGGTCCCTTCGACGAGCAGCGATCCGGCAGTGAAGTTGATCGGACTGGTCGCGGCGCCGAGCGAGTTGTTGTTGGTGATCGCGAGGGCGCCACCGTTCAGCGTCGTGGCGCCCGTGTAGCTGTTGTTGCCCGCCAGCGTCACCGTGTTCGCGCCGGTTTTGTTGAGTCCGCCCGTCCCGCCGATATTGGCGCTGATCGTCAGATTGCCCGTGCCGCTGATGCTCGTGGAAGCTGGCGTCAACGTTCCATTGGTGACGGTGCCGCCGGTGATGGTAGCTGCACCGACCGATTGGCTGGTGCCGCCCAGATCAAGCGTGCCGCCGAAAACCACCAGCGGGTTGCTCACATTGCCCAGCTTGCCGATCCCGGAGAGCGCAAGGGTGCCGGAATTGACGGAGGTGGTGCCGGTGTAGGTATTCGCGCCGCTGAGGGTGACGGAACCCGCGCCCACTTTGGCGACTGCGGTCGTGCCGCTGAGCGCGCCGGAAACGGTGAGCGCATCGCTGGGGTTGAGCGCCGAGAACTGGACCGCGGTGGAAACCGCATTCATTGGCACCGCCAGGGTGTGACTGCCTCCGGAGACGGTGATCTGCGCCGGATCGGTGCCGTTATCGAGCGTCAGGGTATTGGTGCCGTTGATGGTGAAAGGTTGGACGCTGTTGAACGCGACGGTTCCCACCGTTTGGTTCGCGTTCAGCGTCACCGTCCGCGGTGCGCTGATGACGGTGCTGCCTCCGCCGAATGCGGCAAAGGCTTGCGGCGCGTTCGGTGCGGTGCCCAGCGACCAGTTGGTGCTCGTGGTCCAGTCGCCGCTGGCATCGACGTTCCAGAAGTTCGGCGTCACGCCGGTGTTCCCGATCGCGAGCGTGACGAAGCCACCACTCTGGCCGAAAGAGTAGCTCTTCCCGACGAGCACGGAGGTCGGGTCAACGCCGAGTGCGGAAAGCCCGGCGCCGCCGATGTTCCCGAGGAACGAAATGAGGTTGTAAACGCCGTTCGTCCCGAACGTGGTCGCCGCGCCGGTATTGAGCAGCTTGAAACGCCCGCCATTGATCGTCAGACCATCGGCTCCGGTGACGGTGATGCGGTCGTTCGCGAGCGCCGCGTCCCACTCGTAGTTGAGAGTACTGCCCGCGTTCAAAGTCAGCGCGCCGGTCGTGAGTGTGCCGACGCCATTTTCCCCCGGACTGATCGTGCCGCCTGTCGCGCCAACGATTGAACCCGCAATGATTCCGCCACCGGTCAACGTGCCGCCATCGTTCACGCTAACTGTGCCGGTGCCGGTCGCGGAACCGGTCGCGTTGCTGATGCGCAAAGTGCCAGCATTCACATTCGTCGTTCCGCCGTAGGTGCTCTGCGCGTTCAAAGTCAGCGTTCCGGCTCCGAGTTTCGTCAGCCCACCGCTGGCGTTTGCAACCAGGG
>DASYMY010000248.1:0-1975 GCA_036008825.1 Glaciihabitans sp. | reverse complement strand
AGCGCAGATTGCTCGGCATAAGACCGACTAATGCCGTTGAGAAGAATTCCGCTATTGATGATGCCGAGTAACGCGCCTACCTTGGAGCGCACTACCTTCGGCCGATCAATCGGCATACCCCCGCCCCACTGAGGAGACCGTGCGCATGGACACCACCACAACGAGGATTGCCATTATTGGCACCGGTCCTCGGGGTGTGGCCGTCGCTCTTCGCCTGCTTGACGAACGCCCGAACCGGCACGGTTCTGTGGTTGTGCACCTGATTGACCCCGCCCCCGGTGGCGCCGTCTGGGATCCCCAGCAAAACACGCACCTGCTGATGAACTCCCGCGGCGCCCAGGCGACCGTTTTTGCTGATGACAGTGTGAGCGGTGTCGACGGACCCTCCCGCGGTCCCAGCTTCATCACCTGGTGCCGAACCATCGCCCCCACCCTTCCACTCAGCGCCGACATGGCCGCCCAGGCTGCTGCACTGACCGAGGTTGGTTTCGCCAGCCGCGCCTTTTTTGGCCACTACATGCGCTGGGTGGTTGGCACGCTCGCCAGCAGCAGCTGGGTGCAGGTTCACCCCCACAGCGCCATCGACCTCAATGAGAGCGCCTCCGGTACACAACTCATCACTATGAACGATGCGGATGCAACGGTGCTCGAGGTCGACACCGTTGTTTTGGCTCTCGGCCACCTGCCCATGCCGGCGACCGCACGGCAGCAGGAGCTGGCCGCATTCGCGGATGAGCACTGCCTGTTTTACCTTGCCCCGCAAGGCGCGGACGCCGCCTCGCTTGAGCCCATCGCCGCCGGACAACCGGTTGCCGTGTTGGGCGCCGGTCTCAACTTCTACGACGTGATGGCCCTGCTCACCTCCGGCCGCGGTGGCACTTTTGTTCCCGATGACGACGGTTCGTTGCGTTACAAGCCTTCCGGGCGGGAACCCATCCTGCTCATTGCCTCTGGCCGCGGTATTCCCTACATGGGGCGTGCCGAAGCGCCCCTGCCGGTGACGTTGAGTTCACAGATTAGCGAGCGGGTGAACACCTGGATGATGGCGGATGGCGAGCTGTCATTCTCCGAAGAGGTCTGGCCGGCGCTCGTTGAAGAGATGAGCCAGGTGTGGGCAACAGCCGGGGGCGCCGGCGACTTTGACATCAACACCATGATTGACCCGTACGCGGCCGCGCTCGCCGAGCGCACCTCGCCTAAACCGCTGACCGGCACCGAGCTGTCAGCTCTGCTGCGCGACATACTGCAGCACGATGCGCGCTCTGCCGCCGCCACACCACGTGGGCCGGCAACCGCTGTTGCAGAAACGCTCGCCGTTCTGAAAGACCGGGTGCGCTCACTCGTCGCCGCGGGCGCCTTCGACGCCCAATCGGTGCAGGACGATTTGCAGGGCTGGTTTCGCAGTGTTGGGGCGTTCATTGCCGCAGGCCCACCGCTGCGCCGGGTGCGCGAGGCGATCGCTCTCATTGACGCGGGAATCCTTCGCGCCCTTGGCGCGGACGCCCGGTTGAGTATGGACGCCAGCACAGGAACGTTCCTCGTTGCCACCCGCGAACTGCCTGACCCACTCCCGGTCACGGCGGTGATTGAGGCTCGGCTTCCTGCAGAGGACGCCCGAACGACAACCGACCCGCTGGTTTCGCAACTCGTCGGCCGCGGGTTTGCGCGGTTCGCAACCCTGTCGGCGGTGACATCCGCCCCCATTGTTACTGAAGGTCTTGAAGTGATTCGGACCACTGCAGTAACACTCGGGAAGGGAACGGCCTGTCGGTTGGTTGGAGCAGACGGTGAGGCATCCGCTCGCCGTTTTCTTATTGGTTTGCCGGTGCAACCGCAGGAGTGGAACATTGCGAATCTGCCGCAGCCAAATCGCGGCGATCGAACCCTGACCCAAGCCGAGAGTATTGCCACTCAAATTGATGAGTTGACTCACAGTCTTTCTTCTTGTGCTCTGCAGAGCGCCAGCACTGCCTAA